>NZ_JACVZO010000022.1:0-44754 GCF_017151845.1 Staphylococcus sp. EG-SA-17 | reverse complement strand
CAATAAATTGTAAATCATGATCTGTTAAGTTGTCATTATCTTTTGTAATATCTATATACGTATATTTAAATGATATATTTGGGTATTTTCTTTTTAATAGCGGCTGTAGCCAGTCATAAATATCTTTCGATGTTGGCGCATTAACGCAACTTGCACATATAACATCTGCCCCATATACTACCACACTCACGTGCTCCATATATTTATCCCCCATTGGTTTGATAGATTTTTATTACACTATCTATTATAATATACTAATAAAGATTATCAAATTCATCTCTCGAAAGGAGACTTGCCTGATGCCTACTGAAGATACAACGATGTTTGATCAAGTAGCAGAAGTTATTGAACGTCTTCGCCCATTTTTATTACGTGATGGTGGCGACTGCTCATTGATTGACGTGGAAGACGGTATTGTTAAATTACAATTACATGGTGCATGTGGTACATGCCCAAGTTCTACAATCACTCTTAAAGCTGGTATTGAGCGTGCATTACACGAAGAAGTGCCTGGTGTAATAGAAGTAGAACAAGTATTCTAATATAAAGATATTAAATTAACAGAACATATTATGAATAACAACAAAGACAGGAATACTGAATTATTTATAATCAGTTATTACCTGTCTTTTTTCGCTGTCAAATTGGACTGATGGGAAAGTTATTTTATACTATTTATCTGATTAATTATTTTATTATTGCCACATATCCAAGCGCATATTACTATTCTATGAAATTTAAAATATAAAAATAGCACATACGCTCAATCAAAATCGTTGAGTTATGTGCTATTTGTATTTTAATTTTTAGGTTTATCTACTTCAGGTTGTGGTTCACCTTTCATATGTTTCGCAATTTGCTCATCCATATAAACCCAACCTTTCCAACCGATGTGTACGGCATCACTGATAACATATTTTTCATAATCTTTATCAGTCATATCGTAAATTTTACCACCATTATCTACAACAGTAGAATGGATTTTTTTATACACTGCTTGACGACGTTCTTTATCGATACCTATGTGGTCATACCATACACCGTTTGATGGAATACTTACATATTGAACATCTGCACCAGCAGCACGCATTGTTTTTACAAGTAATTCTAAATCTTGGAATTCTGGAGAATTAACATTGAATTCGTAGTCACGTCTAACTTTACGCTTACTTTCTTGAATTAATTTCCAGTATTGATCTCTAATACCAAATTTATTCGATGTAGTATCAGCTTTACCAATTTCAACTGCTTTTTGTTTCATCTCATCCCAAGAAGCGTCTGGTTTTGTAGCAGGTTTAACATGTTCTAATGGAGATTTATCCATTGCAAACAATGATTTAATCGCTTCTATTTTAATCAATTGATTCTCTTTAAAACCAGAAATATAACTATCTTTAGTTTCTTTAGGGTTTTTAGCATAAGATTTCAAGTATTCTTTATTGTGTACATGTGGAAACTGTAATAAACGTTGTGCATAACGACGTTTTAATTCAGTAGACATGTTTTTCTGCTGGAACATTTGATTAATTTGAGTTTGAGACATACGAGCATCAAAGTTTTGATTCGTTAAACCATGGTTTGTAAACCATTGTGGTGAAATAATAAATGTTAATTTCTTACCTTTTAATTTATCATACTGTGATGCAAGTTCAACTGCGTTAATTAAGTCTGTAGAACCACCAGCACCTAATAAGAATGCTTTTTTGTTGGCGTTATGCTTATTTAATGCAATTGCAGGATTAAATGGGTCATCTTTACCTAATTCACTAGAGCCGTATATAGGATAATACTTGTTTGATTCGTATAACTTATCTTGAATGAGTGTGCCTTTTAGTACTTGATCTGTCAATGTAGTTCTATTATCTTCTACAGTCTTTTCATTTACTAATCCTGTAAACCAACTAGCAGGTAATAATAGAAATACAATGAATACCGCTCCACTAATTAAAATGGGTAAAAAAGGTTTTAATTTCATCGTAACTCTTCTAATGCTTCAACGATTTTATTTGGTGTTGCCCACTCATCTCTATCAAAGTCCATAATAGATACTTCGATATCAAGTTTATTTTGAATCTCTAATAATAATCCAACTGTTTGGAAAGAATCAATAATACCTTCTTCAAAAATTTCTACGTCTGGATTTTCTTTTACAATATCGTTTTCTGCTACTTCTGCTAATAAATTTAATACTTGTTCTCTAAATTCCATAATTAAATTCTCCTTTATTATATAAGTTTACCTGAGAAGATTAAAAAGCCAAATGTTACAAAGTGGAATGTGATCACAATGCTAAGTGCTGTTGTGAAACCATTTTGCCAACGTGGCGGATGTTTCTTGCGCCAACGTTCATAATAGCCATAACCTATAAACAATGCTGCATGGTATAAACCATAAACAATGTAATACACTTCGATACCATGCCAAATTCCCATTATGAAGAAGTTGATTAAGAATGCCACGTTAGACATTGCAAATTGACTCTTCAATAATTTTTTACGAGACATGTAGAATAAAGATCTCATGTAAATACAATCTCTGAACCAGAATGATAATGTCATATGCCATCTATTCCAGAAATCTTTAATATTTTTCGCTTTGAAAGGTTTATCGAAGTTTGGTGGTGTTTTAATACCGAATAAATAACTAAATGCTATCGCAAATAAACTATAACCTGCAAAGTCAAAGAATAAATATAAGCTGTATGCGTACATATATAACCACAAATTGACAAAACCATGTAAGTCTAATTGTAACGGCATGATTGCATATGTGTTAATAAAGTAAGCAACAATATATTTATACAAGAAACCAAGCATAATCATGTGAATTGCTTTTAATACTAATTCACGATATTCATTGCCTGTTGGTACTTTTTTATCGTCTTTAACGAAACGTTTGTAACGGTCGATTGGTCCAGATGAAATCGTTGGGAAGAATGAAATAAATTGAATTAATTTCCATACTTTAATTTCTTTGATAGAACCATCACGAATTTCCATAATTAACTGCACACTTTTGAATGTAACATAAGAAATTCCTAAGAAACCAACAAATTCAATTAATTTGCTTTCATGGAAGTGAATCTGATGCCCACCTAACCATGTACTTTGTAACACTTTCACAAGTGCTAATGGCAATATTGATAAAACCATTACAGTTACAAATTTTGAAAATGAATTATTTTTTGGTTTTGAATGATAATAAAACATTATCAATAAAACTTGCCATACGACGTAAATAATAAAACTAATTAATTGAACACTTAAATACTTTTGGTCAAACAGATTATGTTTATCAGAAGAAAAGATTAACACAATCATAAATGCTGTAACTACGCCATTATAAATGTAACTTCGCTTACCTAAAAATCCAAGTATAATGACTGGTAATAATGCAATTAAAGCAATTAAGAAGAATGTAAAATCACCATATGGAATCATCCGTTAATTACCTCTGCAATTTTCTTTCTGTCAATTTTACCATTTGAAGTCAATGGTAATTGTTCCATCCATTCAAACTTTCTAGGAATCATATACTCTGGTAAGCGTGATTTCAAGTCATTTTTAATATTTTTAGTCATTTCTGAATTGTCCGTAACTTCAGTCGTTGGCACAATTGCACCAATTAAATGAATAACTTTATCATTTTTATATACAGGTACAACAATCGCTTCTTTTACGAACTCAGACTGGCGTAATTGTGTTTCAATTTCTTCTAATTCCATTCTGTAGCCATTCAATTTGATTTGGAAATCAATACGACCTTGAATGAACCATTGACCATTTTCAAACTTCGCTTTATCACCAGTGTGATAAGTACGAATACCGTCATCGAAATTAAATACTTCAGCTGTTTTTTGGTCATTTTTTAAGTATCCTAAACTTACACTTTGACCTTCGATAACAAGTTCACCTTCATCTGTAGTAGATAATTTTGCGCCTGGTCTTTCAACACCAACAGGTAATGTCGGATATTGATCTAAGATTTCTTGTGTAATTTGAATACTTGTAACTGCTACCGTAGCTTCAGTTGGACCATATGTGTTGTAAATCGTCGCACTTGGGAAACGGCTTACTAACGCTTTTGCTGCTCTGTGAGGTAGAATTTCACCACAGAAGAAGAATTCGTTAAGACTACTATACTGTTCTTCATTAAGCGTTGGTAATAATAAACACATTTCCATAAATGATGGTGTTGATACCCAAATGTTAATCGGTGTTGCTGTTAGCATTTCATTTAATAATTTAGGTTTATTAATCATGTTTTTATCTACAAGATTTAATGTACCGCCTGATGCTAAACATGGATAAATAGCCATTACAGATAAGTCAAATGAAAATGGCGCTTGGTTAAGCCATTGTTGTTCATTTCCTGATTTATTAAGTTCTAACATCCACTCAGTAAATTGAACTAAACTTGCATATTCAATTTGAACACCTTTAGGTTCCCCAGTAGAACCAGATGTAAAGATTGTGTATACTGTGTCGTTATCTTTAATCTGACTATCAAAAATTACTGGGTCTTGAGATGTTTTAATATCTTCTATTGTAAATACTTCGCCTGCTAAACTTTCAAATGATTCATCAGTCGTATTAAATACAAACTCTGGTTGAACCTTGTTAATAATCATTTTAATACGGTCTTCAGGAATTGAAGTGTCTACAGGTACATATCCACATCCTGCTTTAATGGCACCTATCATCCCAACAATCATATATGGTGACATGTGACCGAATAAAATCATCGGTTTCTTACTACCTTGTAATCGATGTGCTAATTTACTAGACTCATCCATTAACTGTTGATAAGTTAATTCATCAGTTGTGTGTCTAACAGCAATGCTTTGTGGATTTGCATCCGCAAACGCTTGCAGCTTATTAATAATATCTGTCATATTAAGTCTCCCTCATTAGAACTCATTATAAATGAAGTTATTGTGTGTGTCGCCACTGCCATAAATTAAATATAAAGTAATAAATATTGCCAAATACAATAGTGTTAATAAATATGGTTTGAATGCTTCAACATATTTATTAGGTGGCTGTTTACTTTTAGATTTCATATTGCACCTCTTAAAGTTCTTAGTAAAAACGCCTTTATAAAGACCGTTCAATATAAAATACGTTTTAAAATTTGTTTTTTACAATTCATTATATCGATATTCATAATGAAATTCAATTTTAATTTTATAGATTCAACATAGTAATTGGTTGTCATCACTCAATTATTGTAAATGATACACTATGTTGAGAACATCATTCATTTTAAAGGTTATTTAAACAATAAACAATTACAGTCTATATAACAATTTTGTTATATACGTCAAAAATCAAATAAACTCATCACATTAATATGACGAGTTTATAATGTTATTGAATTATCATCAGCGCAAATATATACATTCGCAAGTCAAGCGTAACATATTTAACAATTGCTTTGCTTGTTTTACCAATGATTAAAAACCATACTTATTTTCAATTTACTGGAGTATGTGGTACCTGATTTGTCATAACCGCTTCTATATTATTAATACATAATTGAATCATATTGTCCCGTGTTGTTACTGATGCACTACCAATGTGTGGTGTAATCAGAACATTATCACGTCCCATTAATGGATGTGTATGATCAATCGGTTCATTTGCTAATACATCTAAACCACATGCTAAAATTTCTTTATTGTCTAGTGCATCGATTAATGCTGTTTCATCTACAATTTGCCCTCTACCGATATTAATAAAAATTGCATCATTTTTCATTTGTTCAAATGCTTCAGCATTAAATTTATGATGTGTTTCTTTTGTAAGTGGCGCTGTACAGATGATAAAATCACTTTCTGCTAACAGCTTTTCAAAAGAAACATATGTTGCATTAAAGTCCGCCTCTGCATCTTTATGTCTTGATCGATTATGATAAAGAATATTAGTATTAAACCCTTGCAACCTTCTTGCAAAAGCTTTACCAATATCTCCCATACCATATATTCCAATAGTTGAATTGAAAACATCTTTACCTGACAATAAATAAGGACCCCAGCTTTGCCATGCATCTGCTTCTACATATTTTTCAGCTTCTACAATACGGCGTGCTATAGCAAGCATTAATGTAAATCCTAATTCTGCAGTTGTTTCAGTAAGTACATTTGGTGTATTCGTGACAACCACGTTATTCGCTGTTGCACTTTCAACATCGATGTTGTCATATCCTACAGCCATATTCGCAATTACTTTTAAATTTGGTGATTGTGCTAAAATTTCTGCATCGATCTGTTCACTTAATGTGATAAAACAAGCATCTGCGTCACGAAGTGCTGTCGCAAATTGATCTTTAGGCATAGGCACTAATGATTTTTGCCACATAACAACGTCACCAAGTTTACTTAATTGTTGATAAAATTTATCTGGAATTTTCCTCGAAACAACTATTTTTACCAAATCAATTCACCTACTTTATAAAATGACTACATATATTTTTCTAATTCAGCTATTGCTTCATTTAAATCTTTAAAAGAATACGTTGGTGGCACATTTTTATTTTGCACATCTTCTAACGTAGATACACCTGTTTGTACATGAATCGTATCCATACCTACGTTAATACCAGACATAATATCGGTATCGTACAAATCGCCTACCATAGCAACTTCGGATTTATCTAATCCTAAAATTTCTAATGCTTTAACCATAATGATTGGTTCTGGTTTACCAATAAATTGTGGCGATACGCCTGTCGATACACTTACAACACTTGTAATAGCACCATTCCCAGGTAAAAATCCTCGTTCTTTTGGAATTGACACATCTGGATTTGTAGAAATAAATGTTGCTCCATTTCTTACACCTAACGTTGCAATCGCAAGCTTTTCATATGTAACTTGTTCGTCAAGTCCAATAACTACATAATCAACATGCTCGTCATTTTTAATGACAAGTCCCGCTTCGGTTAACGCAGTATTTAAACCACTACCACCTAACATATATACTGATGCTCCTGGTGATTGTTCTGAAATATAATCAGCAGTGGCTAACGCTGACGTTACAACCTCTTCTGGTTTAGCATCAATGTGCATTTCACGTAATTTTTCAGTTACTTGCTCAGGTGTTTTCGTTGAATTATTAGTTACGTATAAATGAGGAATGCCTTTTACATTTAAATAATCGATGAATTGTTTTGCTCCATCAATCTCATCTGTTCCCATATACATTGTGCCATCTAAATCGATTAAATACGCTTTATACTGTTTCATTATTGATTTTCTCCTTTACCAAAAGCTGTTACTGGTACATTTTCTTGATGTAAAAATGTCGTTACTTCTGTAATAAATTGTTTGTAATAAGGTAATGCGTCATCAAACATTGGCATGATAACCTTAATATCTAAGGCTGTGTAATCATATGTAAATTGTTTACGAATATCGACAGTTTTATTAATCGCCTGCTGTGTTTCTTTAGTA
This sequence comes from Staphylococcus sp. EG-SA-17, assembly GCF_017151845.1. Taxonomy (NCBI): domain Bacteria; kingdom Bacillati; phylum Bacillota; class Bacilli; order Caryophanales; family Staphylococcaceae; genus Staphylococcus; species Staphylococcus sp. EG-SA-17. Next base: position 37,301 of record NZ_JACVZO010000022.1, on the reverse strand, counting down.
ATAACATTTTCTAGTTCTAATATATCAATCACATCTTTATAATTACCAGGATCCCTTAAAATAAATGCATCGATAATCATATTCCCTATATCTACCGATGATTCTATCAACATTTGAGCAATGCGTTCAAATGCATAATGATTGTGCTTGCTCTCATGGTAATCATCAGTTAATGCTTGTAAATAGGCTAATTTCTGAGTTAGTTTATCTTTGTCTACAAAATACATTCCTTGTCACCTCTCGCTTATATATTATCATAATTTTGCAGTATACTTCATTTGTCGTTATACTAACTTTACTACTTTTAAAAGGAGTCGCTACAAAATGATTGATATGTATTTATATGATGACAACGAAGAGAGTCAAGTTCAGTTTGTTGGTTTTGTTGGCGAGCATAGTCGATATGATTTAATGTTAGTCCATACAAATAGGCATTATGGTAAGACACTCGTACTTAATATGCAAACAAATAAATTCGGTATTATCGGTACTGATGATTTAAAAGAAGAAGGCTATATCGCTCATATTTTAGGTGTAAATGCTGAAGAAGGCGATGAAATTACTGAGTATTTAAATGAAGTCATTCATTAAAGATAAAAACCCCTAACTAGATTACAGGTCCATGCTTGAATTGCATGATTCCCATTTTCAATCTAGCTAAGGGTTTTATTAATGTTCAGTTTCTTGAATGGTTGGCTTAATCTTCACATCTTGAAGTTTATTGTCGTCATCTATCACATCAGACGGATGAACTTCTTCTATTAACTTTTTAACCTCTTGTTTAGACAAATGTCTTAATACAAAGTAAGGACAACCAAAGTTACAATATTCAAATATGTAATCTTGAATATTTGAAAAACGTTTACTCATCTCTGCTTTTTTATTAGAATCTTTGTAAAAGCCTTTTAATCGTAATTGATCGTAACCATAGTCACCAACTATGTAATCATATTTATCTAAAATATCTGAATACCTAGCAATAAATTGTTCTTCATTAAAACATTCGCGATAATTTTCTATTAATTCAAAGTAATGTTGATCTACTTTTATCAAATTCTTCACCTATCTATGACAATGAAAGGCTCAGTTTATACTTTTAGTGTTTCATAAAAATAATGATTACTTCTATGACACGTTCGTTTTGTACAAACTAAGCCTTTATGCCTTATTAATGGTTAAATATTAACTATTTAACTGTGCCTCACCTTGGCGTTGCTTTTCTTTAGCAGCTTCATTTACTTGCTCATCCGCATGATAAGAACTACGTACTAAAGGTCCAGCTTGGCAATGTTTAAAACCTTTATCCATTGCCACTTTTCTTAATTTACCAAACTCTAAAGGCGTGTAATATTTTTGAACCTTTAAATGTTTACGTGAAGGTTGTAAATATTGACCAATCGTTAAAATATCTACATCATTCGCACGTAAATCATCCATCGTTTCATAAATTTCTTCTATAGTTTCACCTAATCCAACCATAATACTTGATTTAGTTGGGATATCCGGTTGTAATTCTTTTGAACGACGTAAAAACTCTAATGTTCTGTCGTAAGTCGCACGCGCACGAACTCTCGGTGTTAAGCGACGAACAGTTTCAATATTATGGTTTAAAATGTCAGGTCTTGACGCCATTAATGTTTCTAACGCATCATAGTCCCCGCCCATATCTGATGGTAAAATTTCAATCGTTGTAAATGGATTTCTTTCTCTAACTTTACGTACTGTCTCAGCATAAACATTTGAACCAGCATCTCTTAAATCATCACGCGCAACAGCAGTGATAACAACGTGTTTCAAATTCATTAATTCAACTGATTCAGCTACACGTTCAGGCTCATTTAAATCAAGTTCATTAGGTAAACCTGTCTTAACCGCACAAAAACGACAAGCTCTTGTACATACGGCACCTAAAATCATAAATGTCGCTGTACGACGTGCACCCCAACATTCATGTATATTAGGACATTTAGCTTCTTCACATACAGTATTAAGATTTTTTTCCCTCATCATCTTCTTAAGTCCTGTATAGTTTTCGTTGGTATTTAATTTTATTTTCAACCAATCCGGTTTACGTAATATTTCCTCGTTTTTTGTCGCCATAACAACACATACCCTCCTGTTAAGTGTATCTTTAAACATTATATCGAAATTCATGACAAATGAAAATCCAATAATCTTACTTTTTAATATTCCAATAATTTTTCTTTAAATATATCTCTTAAAAACTCTGGCATTAAATACTCTTTTGGTAATTCTTTCAATATTGGGAAATAACGACCGAACGTATACATATCTATCGTACCTAATACATATTCTTTGTCGTCTTCGATTTCTTCTCCATTCAGATAGTAACGCCCTGTAGAATGAATGTACCCTAAATTATAAAGAATATATCCTCCAAATATATTCCCTCTGAAACCCAAACCTTGTGCATGTTCATACATATATTCTTGTTTATTACTTTTAGCTATAATCTCTTTTAATTTCACACCAGAAAGTCTAACCCTTACCATATTAATCGGATGCGGTAACATTTGATGAATGTCATATTCTGTCACTTCATCTTTTACAATATCTTTAACGAGTAAGCCGGCATTGATGATGGCACATTGTGCATGTGTATACTCACAAACACTTTGAGCTAATAAGTATGCAGCTTCAGTTATGTGATTCATACTACGCTTAAGCACTACTGGATGTTGAATTACTGAATTGGACATTAACGTTTTTCCTTCTTCTTCAAATGAAGTTTCAACTTCAGGTAATGTTTCTAAAGGAATAATCTTTGCAGTTTTATGTACTACTTTATGTGCCTCAAAAGTTAAATTAACCTCTCCAAGATAATTACCATACTTTCCAGCTGCCGCCATCAGTACACCATTATTAATTTCACCATGTTCAAAATAATGATGCGTATGACTACCAAAAATGACATCAATTTCAGGCAATTCTTGGCATAATGTTTCATCGAAGAAAATGCCACAATGACTTAGCACGATTAATACATCAAATTTACCTCGTTGAAGTTCAATTTCTTCTTTTATAGATTCAAGTGGATCGGTAACAATCCAATCTAGCGCACGATAAAATGGGGTAAAAGGTGCTGTCGCTGCAACGAATAGTATTTTCACACCGTCTATATCCTTAATATAAGAAGAAACGATATTATTTGGTAAATGACCTGATTCATCTATAACATTGCTACATGTCACTATAAATTTTGCTTCGTCGTAAAGGTGATTTAAAGCTTCGTGTGAAATGGTCATCCCTTCATTATTACCGATTGTTGCAACATCACATTTTGCTTCATTTAGTAATGCCACATTCTTTTTACCTAAAGTTGCTTCAGTTATAGGTGCGGATAAATCTACATGATCACCTAGATCAACATATAAAGAAGGATGGTTAAGTCGTGGCCGATGTTCTGCCATATATGCTTTAATGCGTTCGTATTCATGTAAATGACTATGAATATCGTTCGTATGATAAATTGTAAGCCTCAAATTGACGTCCTCCTTTTAAAGTTGTATTAAATCAACGCACGAATAATTAAATATATACCCATTAACAACATTACTGTTCTCAATAATGTTACTACCGTATCTGACTTAATTGATTGATTCACTTTGACACCGATTTTCGCACCAAAATAACTAGAAATAATTAAAATGATTGCATAACCCCAAGCTACGTGACCTTGAGCAATGTGCCCTATAGAACTCATGACACTTGAAAAGAAAATCATCATCATACTTGTTCCAACAGCTACATGAGGTGGAAATCTAAATACAATAAGCATTAGTGGCGTCATAAGTGCGCCACCTCCAATACCAAATAAACCTGTCAAAATACCAATTAAAAATGTAGTAACAAAAGCGAATAAAGGCGGTACACTATAATGATATGTTTTACCTTTAGCATCTACATAAGTTTTTTCATACTTAGGTTTATCAAATATTTTAAACGGTTTAATCTTATTTCTTACCATTAATAAAATGGCTACGAAAATTAAAAAGATTCCAAAATATAAGTTAAATGACTCAAATGTTAAATATCTACTAATGAATGACCCAAGCAATGAACCTGGTAATAATCCAAATAAAAAGATGGAACCATTTTTAATATCAACTTGTTTTGTTTTTAAATATCCAAGTGATGAAGAAAGTCCTGTCACAATTAGAATGACTGAAGACGTCCCTATCGCTACTTGTGTTGTAATATTATGTAGTAATCCATGTTCAACACCGAGGTAAACCATTGTTGGAACGATAATAATACCGCCTCCAATGCCTACGATTGACCCTATAATCGCTGACAAACCTCCGATTAAAACTAATAATGTAATTGTTAATAACATAGTCGTCGCCTCTTAAAATAATTTTAATTGTTGTGGTGCTAACCCTTCATATTCTATATTCAATAATCGCTGATATGTTTTGGCATTATTTGCTGCATGACCACCAGAATTATTGTTAAATATGACGTAAACTTTCTTAGCTTTTTGTGCTAATATTTGTGCCTTTTGTGCCAAGTCTATTAATTCTTGCTCATTATAATCATATAAATAGCGTACATCTCGCCATTCTTGATCTGACATATCTTTCTTAGTCCAACCGTAATGATTACGTCCATGATAACGTACAAACGCAATTTCATTTGTGATTCGATTGACTAAAGGTACACTGCCATCTTTCACTTGTGGTTCATCAACTACTGCATGAATGATTTGATGTTCTGTTAAAAATGCCAATGTTTGTTCTTTAAATGCATCACTAAACCATGATTGATGCCTAAATTCTACACACATTGGAAATGCTTGTAATTGCTGTCTTACATACAAAATATATTTGATATTTTGTGCATTGCAGTCAAACCATGGCGGAAATTGAACTAATACCATTGCTAATTTTTTCTGTGTATGTAAGGGCTCTAACATATTCTTAAATTGATCAAATAGTTCTTGCCTTGTATCTGCAAATGTTTTGTAGTCTGCATGCAATGTGAGTGCTTGATGAATTTTGACCACAAATTCAAATGTATCAGGCGTTTCTTTTATCCATTTCAATATATTTCTTTCCGGTTGTATCGCATAGTATGTCGCATCTAATTCGACAACCGGAAAATGTCCAGCATATGTTTTAAGTTTATCGGTTTGGCGTTCTAAATCTTCATATAATGAATAGTGATCACCCCAACCTGTTAATCCGATGTTTATCATATATATCACCAATGTCATCATACCATATAACTTTTATCATAATCATTTCAGCGAACTTTCGTTTGATGTTTTTGCTTGATTAAAATCTTTCGGCGTTCTTCAGCTTGATGTTTTCGTTTGATTATAATCATTTCAGTGAACTTTCGTATGATGATTTCGTTTGATCATAATCATTTCAGTGAACTTTCGTTTGATGATTTCGTTTAATCATAATCATTTCAGCGAACTTTAGCTCGATAATTTCGTTTAATTATAATCATTTCGGTGACCTTCAGCTCGATAATTTCGTTTGATTAGATTGGTAAAATAGAAACGCAATCCACAAAAATGGCAAGCACTAAAATAATGTTTGGGGGTGCTTGTGCTTTTGTGGATTGCGGTCGATTATTTATATTGCATGATTTGATTAATTTGATTGATTATATTGGACATGATGGTGTTGGCGGGATGCGTTGTTGCTAGTCGCGGGCTTTGTCCACTCCACATATGTGTTAACTCTTTGTCGCCGATGTTTGCTGCGGCTTTTCTTATGCTACTTGTTAGCTCATTTTGTATTGGATAATCTGGGATGTCGCCTTCGTATTGGGACATTTCTTCGATAAACCTATTGTTGATACCGCGTGCAAGCTTTCCACTAAACGCTTTTGTAACGACTGTATCTGTTTCTTTACTATTTATAATTGCGTCTCGCAGTAGTTCTGATGCATTACTATCTTGTGATGTTAAAAATGCGGTGCCCATTTGTACCCCTTCTGCACCTAAGACAATACTTGCCAAAACTCCTCTACCGTCCATAATTCCACCAGCGGCAATGACCGGAATTGAAACGACATCTACAATTTGTGGCACTAAAGATATTGTTCCAATCATAGGTAATTGATTTTTAGGTTTTAAAAATGAACCACGATGTCCACCTGCTTCACTACCTTGAGCAACGATAGCATCCATACCCGCTTTTTCATTCGCAATAGCTTCATCAACACTTGTTGCTGTACCTATTAGCTTAATGTTTGCTTCTTTCAATCTTTTTATAATAGATTCATTTGGAATTCCAAAAGTAAAACAACATACAGTCACTTGCTTTTTAATTATCGTATCAATATGACACTTAAATTGTTGTTCTTCGGTAATTTTTACAACCGGCTCTTCTAAATGTAATGCGCGTCGATAAGGTTTTAACCATGCATTCATATTTTCAATTTGACTACTGGTATATGATTGTTGACTTGGTACAAAGACATTTACGCCAAAAGAATTTGACGTTAATTGGCGTACATAATCTATTTCGTCTTCTAATTGCTGCGTATTAAAGTAACCTGCGCCTATTGTGCCTAACCCACCACTGTTACTTACTGATGCAACTAATTTCGGTGTCGTACTTCCTGCCATACCTGCTTGTATAATTGGATATTCAATACTTAACATTTGAGTAAGTCGATTCTTATTCCACATAGCTGTTCGCTCCTTATATAGATACGTTGCGATTTTTCCGTTGTTGAAATTGAATTTGCTGTTGAGAAAGTTTTTCTTTTTCCTTTTTATCCATCTCATCTTCAATTTCCATACCTAATAATTCTTCAATTAAGTCTTCATGTGACACTATCGCTTCGGTACCACCAAATTCGTCCAACACAATTGCTAAATGTTTTCTAGAAATAGTCATCTTACGTAATACCCATTCAGCTTTATTGTGTTCATTCACAAATAATGGCTTAGCTGAATAGTTTGTAATTTGATCTTCTTTTTTATTACTCCAAGCCAACAGATATTTAGAATGAAACACCCCAATAATGTTATCAATATCTCCCTCATATACTGGATATCTAGTGTATGGCTTATTCATAACCGTTTCATAAACTTCTTCGTATGTCGCATTTGAAGCAAATGCCGTCACATTAATTCTAGGTGTTGTATCTACATCTTTTACTTTTAAATTTTCAAAATTAATGACACCTTCCAACCTACTCGTCTCAATTTCATTTAAAGCACCTTCATGTCCAGCAATTGCTAACATTGTTTTAAATTCTTCTTTTGAAAATTGATGTTCTTGAGGTTGGCCCTTAGATAAACTTCGATTAATACTGTCCGTCAACTTATTTAAAAGTAATGTGATAGGGCGAAACACAATGACACAAATATTAATAATTGGATATACAAGCCTTGTTATTTTATCTGGAAATGTTGCAGCGACAGACTTGGGAATCACTTCGGAAATCAAAATGATAACAACTGTTAAAACAGCTGATGCAATACCAACGCTAATCCCCCAACGTAAAGCCATAATTGTAACAAGTGTTGGTAATAAAATATTCGCGACATTATTCCCAATTAGAATCGTTGTAATAAACTCGCTTGGTTTTTCAAGTAACTTTACAATGCCTTTTGCTTTTTTATCACCTTTATCAGCTTCAGTTTTAAATTTTGTTTTATTGGCAGCCGTTAATGCCGTCTCGCTTCCTGAAAAGAAAAACGAAATAAATATCAATATAATTATGGCAATGATCACGCGTGTAGTCTCCTTATTGTCATATCTTATTTTTATTGTAGTTACTTAATTCCCGACGTTCTCGTTTAATAAACCAGTTAAAATTCATTATATAGAATAGTCTTAATAATGATAATTAATATGCATTTTTAGTCATAGTTACTTTAATGCGTTCATTAGTAAAATGATGCTATAGTTCGACCTGATTGTTACGAATAAATTTACACAATAAAAAAATTTTAACAAATTCAGTTTATGACATAGTTATAATGATTTGAAACCGCTATAATGATAACAACAAGTTTCTCATAAATTTATTCTAATTATCTTTTAAATAACTTTAGACAAGTACTTGTTTATATCCAAATATAGAAAGAAGGATTAACATGTATTTTGTTTTAGCTATATTTACAATCATTAGTGCCAGTATAAGTTTAGGTTATTCAATTCAAGCATGTGCATCTAGCCATAATATAAATGCATATTATGCACTTAGTCGAAGCTTACCTTTATTTTAATTAGCTATTTTTTCTTTAGTCATTCATAGTGCTATATTTTTGATAACTATATCCATTGCAATGATTTTAGTTCAATTTTTAGATGCGATTGTTGGTTATAAAAGTAAAGATGTCTTTAAAACTTACGGTCCATTAGCAACATCTGTAGTGAACTTAATATTATTAATAGTTTTCTTATTTTAACTCACTTATACAACGAATCTTAATCGAACTAATATCGAATTATCTTTAAAGAATATTTGATGTAGTTTTCAATTAATTTAATAAAGACCAGCACTCTAATGCCACAATCATGTTGTATTTGTGTTGTCGCTTTATCCACCATCAATGATTATTTTTTACACCAATCAAAAAATCGGATTTATAAATACGCACAAAGCTTATCTATCAATCCGATTTAGTTATAAAACCAAAAAAAGCCACATTAATGTGGCTTTTTGTTATATTCAGTATCGAAATGGTATCAATACCTATTTCCGGAAGTTAAGAATAGCTTAACAACGCGGTTTAAAGCTAGCCAATACTACCTTCCATTTCGATTGAAAAAACTAATTTTTAAGGACTTATTTTTATAGAAACGTTGATTTAATGCGATTTAAAGTAAAGTTATTTCTCTTGAAATTTTGAGGTTATTATTTTTTGGTATCAAAAATGGTATCATTTGTAGTTATTTTAGCTTCATATATTAAAATAACCACACTCCTAAATTAATAGGTGGTGTGGTTTTGTTGGTTGTAGGGGGAGTAAAATAAACACACCATTTAAGATGCGATCTATACTGATTCACCGATAGGCGAATTTATTAATTTTTCCATTCTATGCTAATAACATGTGTTCTTCTCATTCTTCGATATGAACTGTTTTTACCCAGAACGTACATAGTCGCCGGACTATAAAAATCATTATTGTTAGACTTCCTTAACCCGAGTATCATAACTTGGCTGTTCTTGTCATCTATAAAAGCTACATCAATCTTTTGTGGATTAATTGAATTTTTTGGAACTATAACGCATAGCCTGATTTCTTTATCAATAAAGCATTTATGCAAAAAATTATAATTGATAAGCCTATCTTTAATGTTACTATATTCATAATGTTTTTTTATAGATTCGTGTGTAATTTTCCCTTCAGCTATTCTTCCAATGATCTTTTTAGCGCTCACTTTTTTATGTGTGTAATGCAAACCTAATAAGTGGGGTAAATTATTTTTATGAAAATTTATTTTAAAGATGGGAAGCAATTTATATTTCGTTTTAATTTCCACATAACCTTTGCAAAAGCAATTAATAAAATCATTCAAGATGTCTTGTAAATCAACATCGTTTTCACTATTTATTTTTAAATACGTTATGTTCCCCACCTAGTACACCCCTTAAAAAATATCCCTACAAACATTAATGTAAGTAGGGATTATGTATATGAGTGATGGCAAGGAAGAAGTCTCCTGCGGGACCAACAGTCAGATATATGGCCTCTGCCGGGCTATACAATTCACTCCTGATTGTATATAACTAAATTAATAGTTACTTGACGAACTAACTACGAAAGAATGCAAGTTAGGAAGAAAGAACGGAATAGAGAGTTGACTTTCTTCATAGTTAACTATAATATCTTTTAACTTTATACGCAATAGATATGAGTAAATTTTTCATACTTTTTATTAAATAGATATGAATAAATTTTTCATACTTTTTATTAGATAGAGTTAGTTTTGGTTAACTTGCGTTATATATAAACAACCACCCAGCAACTAGTATGGGTGGTTTAAATATGCAGTCAGCTTCTTACTACTTTACGCAAGTAAGTCCTCTGCATAGCCGGATTGGCTACCGGAAATGTGGTTTTAAGCCAGATTGGTTACTGGTAATGTAATTACATTATAACAAAAAAATAGGCAAGTACCGTAGTACCTGCCTGTTATCTACATTTAAATCTTGAGAGTAATGTTAAAAAGTGTATAGGAATATTAACATCCATCCAAATAGTTATTTAATAACTGTAAGATTCCCTATAATTAATGTAGCAAAATTTTTATTCTAAGTAAATACTAAATCGTGCTAAACTTACCAAAACTACTTATCCTATTACCTGCTTTATCTACCTCTCCTGTCGCAATATAGCGACGTTGTCCACTATTAGCAATATAAGTAATCCATCTATACCCATTGATGCAATATGCGCCGTCATATTTGATTGTTGCGTTATTAGGTAATACACCTGTAATTCTTGAATTAGTTGAATAGCCGTCCCTTACGTTATTACCTTTAACATTGGCAACTGTGTAATTACCAGTCTCTTTTTTATAAGGCACATTATTCTTATCAAGTGTATAACCTGCTGGCACTGGTGGATTTTTTTGGTTTTTAGCTGATGTTTTAACATTACCAGCTACCAAACCACCTATAGGCTTACCATGAATCGCACCAGCTATTAATTTAGAATACAAGTCATAATTCTTCTTAATCCAATCCATATCTTTTTTATTAGTAATAAAACCTAATTCAGATAAACGATAATTGATATTTATTTCTGCTGATACATTAACGTTCAGTAAATCATTACGAGGTGTTACACCTCTTATTTGTCCTAAGTTATTTTTAATAACATCTTGTATACTTTTATCAATAGTATCCGCATTGAATTGACTTGAGATAATAACATGCCCACCACTTGCATTTTCTCCTGCTGCGTCTAAATGAATCTCTAGAACAATGTCATACCCCTGTGATTTAACCCAATATAATCCATAATCTTTATTATTTCCTACATTAACACCGTATGCAGTATCTTGATACATGTCTTGTGATTGACTTGAGCCACCATATAATGCAACTTCATGACCTGCATGTCTTAAATACTTAGCGATATTTGGCGTTATATATTTACGGATAAAATCGCGTTCGTTTGTTCCGTTTCCTACTGCTCCAGGATCGTTATAACCATGACCGGCTACAAGCATAATTTTTTTAGGTTTAATTACTGCTTGCTTTTTGGCAGTTGCTTGCTTAATAACGCTTTTAGCTTTATCTCCAACACTTACTTTATCTGGGAAATTTAATCTAATAAAATACATTGGGTCATCGTAATAATGAACATGTCTTGTAACAGTTTCAGGACCCCAACCAGGTTGCGCAACGCCATTTGTCCAACCTTTACCATTCCAATTTTGCCCATATGATGTGAAAGTGTTTAAATTTGCGCTCTCAACAATTTCAACATGTCCAGCTCCGCCACCATACTTTGACGGGAAAACGACAATATCCAACTTTTGCGGTAAAAAGCTATCATAGTTTTTAATTATTTGCCCGTATTTTTCAATCCTTGCTTTATTATCAAATGGAATATTATAAGCGTATAAACCTTGTAACCTTTCGCCTGTTGCTATCATAAAAAACATATTTGCGTAATCGTAACACTGAAATCCATAAAACAAATCAGGATTGAACTGCTTTCCTAATGAATTATCAAACCATTTTTCTGCTTGGTTTTTTGTCATTAACATAAATCATCACCTACCCTAAATCATTTGTGTCGTTCATATTCGTAGGTGTCATTACTTCTTTAATTGGCGCTTGTCCTGTTGCTTTTCTATACTTATTTTCAGCTTTATATTTCTTTAATTTTTGATTTGCCCATTTACCTTCTTGAGATGTTGGATTGTCTTTATACGTTGTATATAAAGCGACTACAGTAAGTATTATTGATGATATAGTTTCATCGTCTACTGGAATTGGGCTAATACCTTTGTTCGCTAAGAATTGATTTACTAATGCTAAGATCAATACGATGTATCTTGTTATTACTTTTGCATCCATTTGTTTGCTCCTTTTATCCAAAATAAAAAACGACTAAAAAATTAGTCGTTTAAAATTATTCAATGGTCAATGTTGGAGATCCTGAATAAACATCACTTATAGTGACATACAACATCCCTGAAGGATTACTAAAGTTGATATTTTTACTTGCAACTCCGCTATTGACTCCTGATATTCCTAAATCACTTGAACCTAAATTAGTTTGCGAAACCCTCATTATACCGCTACGTACATTTTCTATTGTCACCTGATAACTTTTATTAGGTTCAACTCCATTTATTGTCCATTTTGCTGTTGATTCTTCTATGCTATCCGGATATTTATTTTTAGGTAAGGGTTTTATTACAAAAGATGAAGGCTTTTTCCATACTTGGATATTTCCAGCATATACTTTTGTATATTCTTCACCTTCGTAAATAAACTTCTTTACATTTTTAAAATTACCTTCCATAAAAATCACCCCTTAATTAAGTAAAGTGTATTAGGGTCTTTTTGATATATATAGTTATATTCATTTTCTGTTCCTGTCCAAATTTTAACCGTCGGTTGAGATGCGCTTTTTAGTTGATATAAATTATCCGCTTGTTGTTTAGTAAAAGCTTGAGATGACAAAACATACCGCTCATCATGATTATGATTTTTTGGAGCATATAAATCGTTTAGTGTTTGTTTGAATTCCTCAAAATCTTCTGTACTAACTTTTGAGCCAATCTGTTGCAATACACTTTCTGAAATAGAGTTGTTTTGTATTGCTTCTGCTAATTCTCTTAATGTATTCATAGATTCAGGCGCGCTATCAACTAGTTCAGCAATTTTTGAATCCGTATACGTTTTAGAGTCGTTGAGAGTTGTATCTTTGATTTTTTTAACTTCTTGCAATTTATCTTCTAACCCTTCAACATTTGCGATATTGATTTTGTCCAATAACTCAGGTTCTGCTTTGATATCTGTATCTTTACCATCAATTTGCCACATTTTAGTGTCAGGATTGATTGATACTACAGTACCGTTTTTACCGGGTGCGCCTTGTTCTCCTTTTTTACCTGCTTCACCTTTTGCACCAGGTTGTCCCGGTTCGCCTTTATCACCTTTCGCACCTTTAAATCTACTTTCATTCTTTTCGATGTAAGAAATGACATCTTTATCTATTTTCTCTTTAAAGTCTTTGTTCAATAAATCTGTCGCGTTATCTTTTAAGATTCTCGTAATAGCATCATCTACCAATTTAACATCGATTTCTTTTGCTACAGCAGATTCAATACCACTATCAACGATATTGAAAGAAAAGTTCGCGACATGTATTTTTTCTTCTTCTTTCTCTAAAAACAGCTTACAACGAACATAACCAGCGTGTTTGATAACCTTTTTAGGTATCTTGTAGGTAATGAATCCTTTTACAACATCGTCGATAATAAGGGGCTCATTTTTGAATATAGAGCCATCTTCCATAAACAAATGTAATCTAGGTGTTAAGCCATGCGCTTTTAGATCGATACGACCTTGTTTGTCATTGATACCTATTCTTATAGATGCTGTATTTTCATCTTCAGTGTAAAATCGACAGCCAATGTCACCTAAGTCAACACCATCATTTTTTATTCTCGTTTCAACATCTTTTATTTTGTACATTTACACACCTCTTTATTTATATTTATCCCTTGTGAAGTAGATACCTTTTAAGCCGATTTGTTTATATAACTTAGCGATTGTACTTGCTTGATGTTGGCACCACTCTATAGCAGTAGCGTATTGGTGGGTAGCTGGATTCTTAGGATTCCATCTAATTCGGTACAATGTGTTTTGACCTTTATTGATGTAATCCTTTCTTACGAAGCTAGCACCGCCCATGATTGCTTTTGCTGGAGATGTCCAACCTTTATTTTTAGCAAACGTCATTGCATAATCAGGGTCGTTGTCGAATGCACCAATACCGAAGTAATTATATGCACCGTATCTACCATTAGCGAAGTTACTTGTTCCGTATCCACTTTCTAAGAAAGCGTGCGCGATCAAATAAATTTCGTTAATGTTGTTTTTCTTACAAGCTTCCGCGAATGCTTTGCCTTGTCCGTCGAGCGTTCCTTTTCCTTTAAGTATTTTGTTAAGCGCACTAACTGAAATGCCTTGATACTTGCCTAAATTAAGCATTTGATAGCATTGCGTGTTACTTTCCCATATTCGCTTAACATTCATTGCCGAGCTCGTTTGTGCTCGTGTTGCATTAGCCCAGCCCCATGTATGAGATTTTTTCGGGTTACCCCTAGACATTTGTCTATCCAGTGCTTGCTGGAATGTGAATGGACTTGTTTCAGTAACGATGCTTGGTTTTTCGTCTGATGGAGTAGGGCCTCGTGTGGACGCACTGTCAACTGATGTTTTATCACTAATTCTTATTGTTGTTTTTGTCGTTACTTCTTTTATATTTTCTCGTGTCAATATATCTCGTTTAATGTATGTCTCAAGCATTTTCTTTTTAACTTGCTCATACTTTGCGTTATCCGGTATACCTTGCTTAATCAAGTCGTAATTAATTAAATCTTTCATACTACGCCAAATATTAGGGTCTACCTTTAACGTCGTTTCAGATAAGTTTTTATCAATCCCTGACAATAACCAAACACCACGTATTAACGCTTGTATTTGATTCAATAAGAATTGTCGTTTGCTATCTGTTTGACCACCACATACTTCAATAACTAGCCAATTAGGGTGACGCGGGTCATCAAAATTGGTTGGTCTAGCAAGCCATGTAGCCTCTCTATCGACATATAAATGCGGTATTTCATAATCGCTTATAAACTTATTTCTTTGCGTATACAGTTCGTCTACAGAACGCATATGCATTGATTCTTTTATATATAATCCTTGAATATCTGAGCGTTCATCACCCATTACAACTATATGATCAATGAAGTGCTCTTCTTTATCTAAAACATTGCTGTAAGCAGTGTATTTTACTGTTTTAACTTCTTTAAATTGCGGTTTCTTCGCTTCGCCAGTAATTGTTGAGTCATTGGCTTTTGATGCTGAACTTGTATCAGTACTACTAGGTTTGCTAGTATCTTTTGAATATGGAGGTCTGACAAAGCCTGTAACACTTACATAAGGGTGTCTTACTAAACTTCCCGGAGAACCTGTCCAACTATTAGAATTAACCCAGTTTTGGTCAACGCTATAAAAATAACTTTTATTAGATGGTCCTACTACTATTGCGGTGTGTCCGTCCGAACCTATTCCGTTGCCAGGGTGCCAAACTGCGATGTCTCCAGGTTCCGGTACAAATCCAGATGAATAACGATAGAATCGGAAACCCTTAGGATATCTGTAATTAGCCATATCCTTAGCATTGCCCCATGTTACAAAACCCCAATATCTTTTAAAAATAAAGTTAGGTGTATCCCAACATTGACTGCCCCGATAATTATCTATATTAATCCTCTTACCAATATTCGACTTTGCCCACTCCACCACTTCACTAGCTGTAGGCTTTCTAGTCTTTGGGTTAGGTAATCCCATGTATGCACCTCATTTCAATCAAAATAAAAAGCCAGTGCCGAAGCACTGACTCTTAACTGTTATTTACATTTACCAAACCAGAAGCACGCCCAGAAGCTATATCCTAAAATCCCTTTAAGCATGGTAATCACCTCCTTTAAATACCAAAAATAGTTCTTAGTAAAGCTATGACAATCGTACTGAAGATAGTCCCTATCAAACCGAGAATCCACATTTTCATATCGCGTATATTTTTGTCGTTTTCTTTCTTATTTTTTTCGTCTATCTGTCTTTCCCTCTGGATAGCATCTAAAGTTTTATCTAATTTAATGTTAACTTGCTCTTGAGTTTTTTGACCTAATTTAATCTCATTGAGAGTGCTAAGCATTGTTTTATCATTCTCTTCTAATCTTCTAATTCGCCATTCATGTTCGTGCCGTTTGGTAAATCCAAACATTACGCCACCTACTTTGTGTTAAATTAAAAAGCCTCAAGCATTACACCTGTGACTTTTCATCTTTTGCCTCTGGATATTTTTCACCAGTGATCAATGCATATTCTTCTTTGTCGATTACACCCATGTCTACGTACCACTTAATTTGCTCATTTTTATAGCAACCCCACACATAAAAAGTTTTAATGTCTTTAAAAGTTGGATAAATCATCTTCATCATTTAAACGTCCCCCTCAGTATTTGTTTTGTTAGTTTTCAGTTCGGTCAACTGTTGTGTTAACATAGCGTTTTGTTGCGTCAATTGCATTGTCAACATGTTCACTTGCGTCATCTGCATTTGCATACTTGCAACCATTCCGCGAAGTTCCTCATCACTTAAATCTGACGCACTTTGTTGGTTTGATGCATTCGGTACGTCTTCTTTTTCGAAATTGCTATTGTATTTAATTTCGCCGTTAGTGAAAACAAACTTTCTAGGTTCGAACTCTTCTTTAAATTTAATAGGCACATTGTTATCATCTACATCTAAACTATTGCGTAAACCGCCAGTATTAACGAATCCGATAACTTCGTTTTTATCGTTTACTGTGATTTTCATTATTTCCACCCCATAATTTTAGTTATAGTAACTTTGTTGGCATTCGCTCCAGAACCTGATGTTTTACCTAAATCAAAGTACACATCGTTATCTATTCTTAAAGTAGTGCTACTTGTTTTGGATAGTAAGCACTCATAAATACCGCCACCGTTGCCGTCTGAGTCAACTACATTCGCTTTACTCAATTGAATCGCGTTAGGTAATGCGGTAAGTCCGAATCCCTCAATAACGCCACCTGGATAAGTTCCACTTACCAACAAAATAGAATAGTTTGTGTACGGTTCAGTTAGATTGATTGTTGTACCTACACCATTTGCGCCACCGTCGAACAATACCGTTGATTTATGTTCATTAGGAACTGTCCACTGTTGCTCAAGTCTGCCGTTTGTGATTGATCGTGTGTAAATCTTTTTAGAGTTATAAGGTGTGAAGTTAAATAGCTTGTTTGTATCATCTTTAACGAATACCGATAAATAACCCTCATAACTTTCAACGCTACCTGGTAAATCCGGCACTCTTGTTGCATAGTAATTACCAGCAGTTAAATATCCCAAATCGCCTTGCGCATTATTTAAGTTAACTTGAATTGATTGACCATTCGCCTCTGTCATCTTATGTTGTTGCCAGCTCGTTGTTCCGAATTTATCATCTACATACTGCTTAGCTTGATTTAAAGCGTTGTTAGACGTTTCTTCAACAAATTGCTTAGTTAAGTTTCCATCATTCTTTTTATAAAACGGGTACCATGTGCCGTAGATTTTGTATTTTGTGTACTCATCGTTTGAATCGTCTGGGTACCATGTTGCACGAGCAGTATTATTATCAACAACATAAACAACTAACACACCAGATTTGCTTGATGTATAAGTTGATTCATCGAACGAAGAACCGTCATCAACACCATCTTGTCCAGGCTTCTCTAACGTGCCTATATCCGTCTTTTCTGGCGCATCTGTTGCATTAGTAATATGAATAATCCTAGATGTGTTAACTGCGCTTAAAACGCTATCTATGGACTGCTCATACGATTCAATTGCTTTACCGTAATCATCTGTAAGTTTAGACTTTTGCCAATTTGTTGTTGAATTACCTTTAACAAGGTCAGCGCCATTGATTTGTTGTTCAACTTCGTTAACACGTTCAAAAATCGCTTGCTCTTTTTCAACTATTTTATCGACTTCAGCTGTAACAGCTTGTGTTGCACTAGTTTGCGTCGCAGTAATAGCTTGTATAGCTTCGTTTTGCTTGATTTCGATTTGTTGAATGCCTTTTGTCGCACTATCATTCACTTTTGCTATTAACGTTTGTGTATCAGCCATATTTTGCTTTAATTGGTTAAAGTCTTTACCGACTGCTTCGATAGTATCTTGAATAGATTTGATATAAACAAGCTTTGTTATACCATCAAACCCACTAACTAAATCATTTTCAATATTGAAGCTAAATTGACGTTCAACAACAACATTATTACTCCCGTTTTGTGTAAAGAATGCCTGAGCATGCACCTTGCCTGAATGTTTTAAAAATTCATTCGGTATCACATACTGCAAACGCCCATTAATTGCGTCTACTATCGTTAATTCGTCTGAAATATAAGCGCCTCTATCTACGTTATAATCATCGGTTTTTAACACGATAGATGTTTTAACATGTTCAGAACTTATAGATAACGGTCTGTTATTCTTAGTTACTGCAAAATTTAAAACACCAGTTCCTCTATCTGATTCATAGAAACTGATGTTTGTGTCAATAATTGGATTATATTGTGATGTTGTTTGTAACTCGATTAAGTTATCGTCTTTCGAAAAATTATCTACTATCATTATTCAACCACCTTTCCTTCGAATAAACTCCATTTACCAACGCCACCAGTACCAAAGTTTCTAACTAAAAATTGATGTGCAGACGGGAAGTTATTACGTCTTAATACTTGTGTTGTGTTACCTGGTGTATTCGATTTTACTTCTAATATCCAACCTGCAATACCTTTAAAGTCTTTAGGAAAATCAGTAAATCGTTTTGATTCTTCAGTAGTGATATAGAAATCTAAACCAACGATTTTTAAATCTGATAATTTTGTAATACTCTTAGGGATATGTTCCCAATAACCGGCGTTTTGCGGACAGAAATTCCATGCTCCGTTGTTTTTCTTATTGAAAATGTCAATGACACGTTCGAATTTAAGCATATTTCTACCTGTGCTGTTTCTGGTAAGTACTTGTCTTAGAGCACCATTATAGTGTCCAGGCAGTACATCCAAGAACCACCCTGCATCTCTAAACGCTTTCGGTAACGGGAAATCTAATGCATTTTGCGTGTCTTGCGTATAGATATAGTAATGACCAACTTCCGTAATATCACTTAGATATGCTGGGTTCTGTATTGGTAACGGTTTAACACGTCCACCTGAATCAGTCATCGATACTTGAGGTGCAATGTTTTTTAAGAATTGGTTAACACCTCTTTGGCCGATAGAATAAATTGAGTGATGTCTGTTATTACCAGGTCCAATAGTTACCCCTATTAAAAGTGCTTTACGTCCTGTTTCTAGATCGTAATACATATCTAGACCCTCAGCTTCTTGGAAGTCTCCTTTAAAGTTATTATTCACACCGCCAATATCGATACGTCGTTTAAATAACAATTCTTTTGTTTTTATATCGAAACCTTGTAAGTAGTTAGGGTTGGCTGTATTCGAATCACCTGTATACCAATATAAGATACCTGCATCATAAGTGATACCTTGCATAGGTTGTGTATCTGAAGTGTATTCCATAGGTATATCCATTTGATACAATACTTTGTCTATACCTTTATCAATATCGTCAGCACTTCTTACTTCAATGAAATTCAATGAATTCTTAGCTTGTCTTTCAGAAGCTTTATATTCACGTCTGAAAATCATTAAATTTTCTATAGGATTATAAATCGCTGACGTATATCTGTCGTTAAATATATTCGGCATGACATCTTGCATTTCATTACCATAAGTTATTTCTCCAGTTCTATATTGGAAACGTACAAACTTGTTGTTTTTGTTACTGTCCAATACAGCTGAATAAATCCATAATTCTCCATCAATGTATCTATACGCATTGTGTGTACCGTGACCGCCGTTTTTAACAAGCAATCTATCAATAAATTGTCCGTTGGGCTTCAATCTAGATAACATGTAATGATTACCTGGACGAGCTTGCGTCATATAAATAATTTTCGTTCTAGGGTCTACCCAAAATGATTGCATTACTGCATTTGTATATGGCGATAAATCAGTGATAAATTCCGGTTCTTGCTCTTTTGGTTCGAATCGGTATTCTGTCGCTCGATATTCTTTATAGTGTTCATCTACAGCTTTCTCAACCTTTTTAGTGAAAGCATCTAGTGTTGAATAATCATGATACAAACGATCTTGCAATGTCTTATGACCATAACCTGTATTATCAATACGCGCGTCTTTTACTTCATTGATACCGTCGCCGTTATGGCCTAGAATCATATTGCTAAAACGGCCATTTAAATACGTTAAATAATCTTCAACACTGTCATTCAAGTATTTAATTTGTTTCGCTGAGTGTGCGTATATTTCTTCTTTTTGATGGTATATAAACATTTTCTCAAGTTTGCTCATACCTTCATCTAACAAGCGATAGTTATACTCATGTTGAGCAACTATTTTCCGACCTGTCATTGAATGTAAACTTGTAATTAATCCGTAAGCCATTGGTTGCCTCCTTTAGTCGTAAAAACTGTAATAATCCTTGATTAACTCGTACATAATAACCTCGTGACCTTTTTCGTTAGGGTGTAAGCCGTCCTCCATGCTCGCTTTCCTAAAAGCTGGATTGTATGGCTTAAAGTAATCTGTGTGATATGCGTCAAACACTGGTACATCTAACTCACTACAAGCTAATATTTGAGCGTTTACATAGTCCTCAAGTGTTAACCCTAGTTTGTTTTTGTCCGTGTCTTTACGGCGTATTGTTGTACCACTCATAGGGCATTGTCTTGTAGCTGTCATCACTAGTATTTTTGAATCTGGATTATTCTTTCTAATAACTTCAATTGCAGAACAAAAGGCACCGTAAAACGTTTTTGTATCCGTTTTATCAGTGCCTATCGGTACGCCTGCCCAATAACCATGTAACCAGTCATCATCAGTGCCTTGTAATATGATTAGGTCTCCTCTTATTTGCTCTGCTTGTCTATAAATGCTGTTTTCTACCGCTTCTTTACCTATTGGAACTGTTGCCATTGTTGCGCCACCTCTTGCAAGATTAGTCGTTTTAGCTTTCAATTTCTTGCCTAACATTTCTGTGAAATTAGTTTTTGCGTGCGACCCTCTAGCTACAGAGTCGCCAATCGTTCCAATTGATTTGATGTTTCTTATACTTGATTGACTAGTAAAGTCGTACATGATCGTACCATTAGCAGTTGTAACTGTTTTAGTATTCATCTTATCGACTTTAGCGTTTATTTTTTCATTCTGCTTAACCAATTCATTATTTATAGATAAACTTGCGTTAACTTTTGCGTTTAATGCTTTTAGTTCTTTAGATGGGTCGGATTTTGTAGATTTTACGCTTTTAACATAATTTGCAGCATCATGAACTGCTTTGTTATAACGATTACGCCTTGTAAAGTCTCCTAATACTACATCTTGCTTAGTGATATTATTGTACGCATCTCTATGTGTAGTGATTTCGACTATTCTCACTAAGTCGTTATATCCTATGGCAGAATCCACCACTCTAACAACATCACCTATTTTAGGGTTAGCTTCTGGGAAATGTTCACGTAACGCTACAAAGTCTAAGGAAATAGAAGCAGTGACACTTTTCTTTATCAATAACTCCATTGCTTTTTTTAAACTATCTTCTTTTTTAATACGTCCATCAACAAGCGGTGGCGCTTCTCTTTTACCTATCAATTGTGCTAATGGATGAGTGAATTCAATTTGTAGTCCCGCTTCTGCAAAAGTCTGTTGTCCATCAAAATCACCATAACCTTTAATAAAGGTATAACATTTAGATGCATCTTCTTGTATTTTGACGTTATCAGCATTCACACCAGCTTTAATGTAATAATTGGCAAACTTAGATAATTCATCATACAAATGAAACGTTTTAGTCTTTGCATCGTATTCATATTCGAGATGATAACGCTCAAGTCCTTTTTTAAAGATTTCTAATCGTGTATCTCCTTTGCCTAATCCCTCGAATTTAGATGCATCTACTTTTGGATGTAATACATACTTATAACCCGTTCCTTTAAAGACAGTATTGAAGAACTCAACGCCTGTAAAACTTTCGTTATACTCTTGGTAAATCCTAGAATTGTTAAGGTCATCAAGTTCTTTTTGCCTAGCTTTGATATCAAGCCTTATTTTTTCGCCAATAGTAGACTTATCAAGTATGACAATTACATATTCGTTGAAATCATCTTCACCTTCAACATGAGTGATCGTCCACATTTTAGTTATAGCACCTATTGCGTCAAACGTACTCGCGTTCTCGATAATAGTTAGATCCAAAGAACTATCTTCATTTAGCTTTTTACTTACCTTTGTACTAACATTAATAGCGTGCCCTACACCCTGTAGACTTTTTAATAAAATTGGCATAGGCTACTCCTTATCTAAAATATAATTTGTGTCTAAATGTAATTTGTTTCATTACTTTATTAGACTTGAATCGATTCCAGCCTGGATATAAAACCGGTTGTTCTAAAGTTTTATTAAAAGAATCTATATTTAAATAACCTCTATAGGTATGTTTACCGTCGAAGATTATTTTATCTCCGGCTTTTAAATCAACTTCCTTAATAACTGAGATATTTCCTTTATCTGTATAGAAAGTGAATCCATCCTTATCATTAGCTTTAACATCTTCAGCTAACTCTATTTCAACAACATTAAACTGATTAAACTGTGTTAAAGGAACATCACCGTTATAATAAACTTCTCCTGAGTTAGTGTTGTAAAATATCATTTGACGCCTCTTATCACCTTCGTTTGTAGGCAATCTATCAGGTACCGACCATTTTTCAGGGTCGTTATTACTTTCAAGATCAGTACTATAACCGACACTTTCAAAGTATGGTAGTTCGGTTGTTTCAAACGACAAAGAAAATTCCCCTGATGTTTGTGTTGTGTCAAAAGAAACTTCACTTACTAGTCCTACAAAAAGTTGTCGTCCATCAACATAATCAAGCTCAAATGCTTGTTTGTCTTTTGGTATATCTAATATATGCTCATACTTAATTGAATTGTCTGGTGTAGCTAATTCCCTTAAATAAAAACGTCCAGCAAATAGTGCTTGGACGTCTGACTTTAAATGTGAAGCATAAGCAATTTTAGGTACTTTATACCTTATCTTAAGCTCTACTTTTTTAAGTTCTTCTTTAGCGTAATTATGAAATCTACCATCAATACCCTCTATATCAGAATAGTTACGATGATATCCTGCGCCTGTAACGTTATATTCAACTACTTCCAAGTGATTATAAGTGAAAGGATTGTCACTGACGCGATACTGTGAACCATTCCTTATTACTTCTATATCGTGCGCTATCAACTAACAAACCTCCCTTATAATAAGTTGAAACTTCCGTCTATAGCGTTCATGTCATCAATGCGTGATTTAATTAAATCAAGGTCGCCCTCATTTCTAATCGTTACATTCACAATAGGTCTATTATTTTCTTTTAAGCTATGTTGAACATCGCTAGTCATGTGTCTGTCTATAGAAGTACTTACAGGATCTACTATACTATCTGTCAAAGTAGAGGATAGCTCTTTATTAAAGGCACTGCCAAAGTCTGTAGCAATTACTTTTGCTTGCGATACCGCTAAACCTTTACCTAAGCTACTACCTCCACCGTGTCCACTTACGAATGAAGTTACAGAGTCCCAAGCTGATGAAATCGCATCGCCTACCGCGCTGACTACTTTGTGCGCAGCATTGGCTACACCCTCAGCTACTTTGCCGATTAATTCCGCTCCGGCATTTAAGAAATCACTGAAGAAACTTTTAATCTTACCAAGTGCATCACTCATACCGTCACCTACATTTGAGACAACTCTTTTAAACCCATCAGCTACTTTACTCGCGAAACTTGTAACTGTATTCCAAATGTTAGAAACCCATTCAGAACCTTTTGTGATAATAAAGTTTAATGCTTGTCCCATTTTTTCAGCTACACTCCAAGCAACACGACTGAACCAACTTGTAACAGTGTTCCAAATACTGCTAACAAAATTAGTGATTGTACTCCATATCTGTGACCAACTTGTACCAAACATTGAAAGCGTTCGATTCATTACGCCAGTTAAAAAGCCGATAATTGACTCCCAAACTGATTGCATGTATTGCCAAATCGTATCAAGTACATTGGTAACCGTAGTTTTAATAGTCTCCCAAGCACCTGAGAAGTCGCCAGTAAGCAACTGAATTAAAGCAGTGAACAATCCTACTATGATTTGGACTGCTACAGATATCACTGTTCCTATAGCTTCGAATGCTATTTTTATCACTGTCCATAATCCTTGAATGACATTCATTACGTTTACTATGACACCTATCACTAAAACGCCTAACACAGTCATAAAAACTTTACCTAACGCTTCTAATATCGGTTTGATTGGTTCTATTGTGGTCTGTATTTTATCCCATAGTTCACTTAACCAATCAATTACGCCTTGAATCGCTTCAGAAACAGCGCTTTTGATATCTTCCCACGCTTTTGTCATATTCTTTCTGAAAGTCTCGTTAGTTTTCCATAAGTAAACGACAACACCGATGAACGCAGCTATAATTGCAATAACTAGTAATACAGGCCAAGAAATACTTGTAAACACACCAGCTAATGGCGCAAAAGCTTTAGATAACAATTTCGGTATCCCTGTTAAATCTAACATTTTCTTTATAATTCTTAATAAACTTGTACCAAATACATTGCTTAAAACACTACTCACTGCTGCAATCGGAGCCATCAAAGCCCAGAATGCACCACCTAATATACCTAAAATACCCATAGCCTGAGCTACTGCCGGATGAGTTTCAAATAACTTACCGATAAAATCAGCTAGATTGGTGATGAAATCTAGTAATTTACTAGCTATAGGTGCCATTGCTTTACCAAACGCTACTAACGCTTTAACAATGTTACCGATTAATTTCATAATAGTTGGGCCATTCTCTTGAACATAGTTGATGAAATCTTTAAAACCTTGAGATTGCCCTACTTGTTCAGACCATTCTCTAAACTTATTTGTCAATTCGACGAGCCAGTCAAAAATATTAGAACTGTTTTGACTGAACGCAATCATTAAATTACCAATACCTTTAAAAACGTTTCCGAATATTTTACCTATCTTAGGTAGATTTGTCTTAGTGTACTCGATAAACGCTTGTATCGCATTTTGTCCTGCTACACTATTAGCCCAATTTTGGAAATCTATAGACATGTTTTGCAGACCTTGTGACATGAATTTAAATAACGGCATCAATTGAGTAAAGATATTGACTAATCCATCACCAAATCGTCCTGCAGCGTTCAATAAATCACCAAATATAGCCCCACCGATGGTATTCAACGACTCGAACGCTTTTTTTGCAGTGTTAGACGTTTTGACCCATTCTTCAAACTTACGCACATTCGCTTCAACTAACATTGATACCTCAGACAAGAAAGGTTTCATTTTAGTTAACGCGCTTGCAATACCTCTTAATCCTGCTGACATAGCGTTAAATATTTTAGCTTGATTCTCTTTAACAATATCACGCCATGTATCTTTTAACTGATCGCTCGCATCTCTAAAGTTTTGAACTTCTTTTGTTACTGCCAATGTTCCATCTTCAACCATTTTAAGAGCGCTAATAGCCATTGCACCAAAGCCAACAACTCCAAGACCTGCGACAGAGAATGCGCCAACTAAACCTAAAACGCCACCACCTAATACACCAACCGCATTAAGTACTGCCATTATTGCAGGTACTAACCCGGCAATCACTGGTATCAATGCTTGTATACTAGCAATCATTAAGCCTTTAACTTGTTGTGCAAAAATTGTACCAAATGTACGAATTTTAGTAGCTAGCGCGTCCATTTTCTCACTATAATCAGTTAAGGACTGATTCAGTGCCTTAGTTAAAATTTGGGTTTTTGTCATACCTCTCGTATCGAAATTAACTTTTATTGTTTTGTTGTGTAACGTGGCCAACATCGTTTTTGCACTAGCAATTGCACGTTTTAACGGTGAATTATTACCATCTATTTTAACGTTATGTTCACGCCATTTTTGCGCCATAGCTTTAGCGCGTTGTAAAGCTCTTTGGAATCTTGAAATATCTGCTTTTACATCTGTTTCAATTTCGTTTGGTACAGACGTCTTTGCTAATCGTTGAGCTTTCCTTACGTTGCTTTGGAAATCTCTAATATTGGCCATAATCTTTGCCATAAAATGAGTATCCAAAGGCTAACCTCCTTTCGATTCAAGGAATTTTCTTGTACCTTCTTTGAAGAGTTCACGTCTTCTTTTTTCTTCTTCTAATCTAACTTTTTGTACACGAGCATAGCTACCAGGTTCTCTTATTTCGTAACGTTGTTTCTCAATGTCACGAATCATACTAGTTAGCCTCTTAGAAGCTTGTACTAAGCCGTTAGCTTGCGCTTGTTCAATTAATAATTGTCTTTGATCTAGGTACCTATCCTGACCACCAATAAGCCAATCACGCCATTCAGCAGGTGTTAGTGCTAATAATTCATGTTCAGGGATATATCCTAAATATCTAGCTGTCAGTTGCCTTATTTTTGAGTAATCGTGTAAGGTTCTGCGCCCATGATTTCCTTGTAATTCTCTTTCATCATTTCTATGCCTGCTTTCGTCATTTCTTTGTCCTCGCTTTTGGCCATATTCGGTGCTTTGTTCAATGTCATCCAGTACGAGCGACTCTCCCTCTTGAAAAAACCACTATTGTTAAGTTTGTCCAAAGCCCCTTGTAATAACGGCAAAGTATCCTCGTTTTCAGTGATGAAATCATCAATCGCTTTTTCTAATTGTTCTCGAGTTGGTGGGTTTTTTAAATAAGCAGTAGCACATTCCCAAAATTGTAAAATCGCTTTGTTTCTAGATTCTAGCAAACCGTTAAAGATAACATTGAATCCTGGCATTGCTCCTTTTCTCCCATCTTCGCTATCTTCTGAGAATTTTTCAGCTTTTCGGTCAAATGCAAATGTTACTTTTGCTTCTACTTCGTAATCTTTTTCTCCGTCATTAATTTTTAATGTTGTAATTGGATTAAATTCAGTCAAAATATATACCTCTTTTCAATTTTTTTATAAAAAAATAGGGAGCTTACGCCCCCTTGATCTATTAGTTTACATAGAATGGTCTTCCGTGTGTGAATCAGATACAACACTAGCTTTCTTTTGATTCTCGAATGTTCCGACTTTTTCGCCGAATTTTTCGTATTCAACTGTAGGCGCACCTGCAGCTTCAAACCACTCTTTCGGCAAGTTATCTTCAGCACCTTCTGCTGTATTCCATTTAACTTTTAATGATAGTTCGATTTTGTCACTTTCATCATCAAATGACATTTCAAATGATTCTGGAACAACATAACCAAACATTCCGTGATGTTTACCGTCTGCACGTTTATTACGCTCATAAAGCCATATACGCAACTGTCCACCTGTTTGTACAGCGTGTTTCACTGCTTCAATTCCTTTATCTCCAGGCACATTACCAATTGTTAATTTAAATGATTCTGACATTGCATTGGGAGAATAGTCCGTTTTACCGCCTCGTACTATTTCAGCTAAATCATTTTCAATCGTATGTCCACCTTCTTGTAAGTCAGCTAATAATAAAGATTCTACTGGATCTAAGTCAGTTTCAGCTGGACGTACAACTGCTAAATAGTTTTTTTGCGCCATTTAATACACTCCTTCGTTTTTCTTTTTATGTCTGTACTTAAATAAAAGTCGTATCGTGCCATGCTTAGTAAACCTGTCTATATCAGGGAATACTGCTTGACTATCGATACGGCTATATTGGAATTCGTAATTTTCTATCTCTATAGTCCTGTTTAGCACATAGCCTATTGCGCTTAAAATGAGCTTAGCCTCGTATTGTGTAGCGAACTGTGAATACACATGTATGACAATACCAACTGTTTCTCTCATTGTTGCACTAGATTCGTTGTTAGTGACGTTTGATTCACCCACAACAATATATGGGTAAACAGCGTCATCTTGAACAACGTCAAAGACCCTATCACCAACTATTTTGTTAATGTTAGGGTCTGAGATTAATCTTTTATATATTTGATTTGTAAGTTCAGGTTCAACTGATACCCACATATTTAACCACCTCTATGAAAAATACTGCTCGAATGTCTTGCGTCCTGCGTCAATTGCAGGGTTCCAAAACGGCTGTGGCGCTTGTCCTTTAGTAGTATGCCATTTACCGTTAGCGTCTTTATAACTCCACGGTATCTTTTTAGCGCGACTACCTTTAGTGGCATAAATACCTGTGCCGTACTCAACATAAACACTATACTCTGCACCTACATTGATAACTCCTGTTAGACCGTTGTTCTCAAATCGAAAGTCTATACTTTCTTTCAAAAATCCTAAGTCAGCAGGAGCTAATGCTACAGCAGTGTTATATATCTTCATCGTTGTTTTAGCGATACCTTTTTTAACCCACTCTTCTATTTTCTTATCGAACTTATCCAATTCAACAACCATGCTATCAGCACCGTACTTAACTTTTGCCATATGGCACCTGCTTAAGTCGTAGTAACTTAATTTCATGTTGTCCGCCCTGATCTACAGAATCACCTTCAATACTAAAGATTCTACCCTCATACTCAAATAAATTGTTTTTAGATATTGGCAAGTCATAAGGTACATATAGGTTTCTGTCATATTCTTGTGACATTTGATGAAATTTTAGTTGTTCAGATGTAGTAGGCGTATCCATAAATCCTTTAATTGTTTTATCGCTTACAAAGCGCTCTTGTATAATTGGATACTCTCCTACTTTTTTGATACTTCCAATAGAAATAGTGTGAGGGAATTCGTCGTATGGGTTAAACACAAACAACACCTCTACCTTATTGGTTTAAACGGATGAAACTTTGCTCGTTTATACCTGTTTAATACTCCACTAATGTAATCAGGGACACCATCGTTATAAGTGTACGACACTGTCCCCATACTTCTTGACTTTAAATTCTTTTTAACTTCAGGTCGTTGATAATACTCTAGGACATCTGCGACATACTTTTTGATTGAGTAAGGATAAATGACTTGACCATCTTTCATAAAATCATTGTTTGTTATATCCCTAACATCTTCTAGTATTCCGTCAACTTCCATCTTAAATATTTCTTCTTCATCACTTTTAACTTCCACTCCATTTTTCTTGAGTAAAAGTTTAACATCTTCATAAAGAGTCATTTTTATCACTCGCTCTTATCAGACGTAGTACGGCGTGATTTAACCTCTTTGTAACCGACAAGACTGTAATAAGAGTCAAACGCCTTCTTTGTAACAGTAATAGTCATATTGTCTTTTTTTACCTTAATCTCTTCTGCAGGATTAGCCATCATATCTCCTCCTATTCAGTTGGTTTAAGCGTTGCGAACGCTTCTGGTTTAACGTTCATGTATGCAATATGCATCGTCGCACGTAAAGCGAACATATCACGTTCAAATAATGATACTGGTTGGCCAGAAGCATCTGATGCTTGTAACGTCGTTAACGTGGCATCTTCAGAAATTGCATACTCAATACCTTGTAAGATACCGTAACGTGCGTAATCCCAATCACCCATTAGTGCTAACGATTTCTTTTTGTCGTATACATCCGCTCCAGTATAAGATAGTGGTAATCCCATAATCTCGTTCCCGTTAGCATCAAATAATGGTCTGTCATTAGCATCTAAAGCATTACGCATTTTACTTCTGAATGAACGTGTAGTTAATACTCCGTTTGGATCTAACTCTTCATCTTCAATAGTAGCCATTAATGCCGAAAGGTCTACGTATAAATTATTAGTATCTGTAACAACGTTACCTTTCTCTTCTGCGCCTTCAACAAGCGGTTTACCACTAGTTGAAGTGTTGTAAGGTGATTTAGTACCAAAGATAACAGCTTGGTCAAACGCTTTGTAAAATGCCTCTGCAATTAGAGGTTTAACCTCATTAAAGAAATCTTTTGCAGTCCATTTAAGAAACTCTTTTGATAACGGAATAATTACACCAATTTTCTTAGCTTCCATTTCTGCTTGTGCATATTCAGGCTTAGAAGTTTGAATACGTTCCGTTTCTGATACCCAGTAGGCGCCTACACCTTTTGCTAAGTAAGTAAATTTTTTCTTTTGTGCTGTCATTGGCTCATTTTTAGCTAATTTCATAATTGCTGAATTAGCCATAATGTCTTTCATGATTAAAGTACCTTGTTCTGCTGGAATAACGCCGTTTTTAAAATCCGATAAAATAACATTGGCTGGCGTGTATGTTGGAGTTGCCATATTTTATTACCTCACTTTATTTTCTAATATTGATTTCTTTCGCCATTTCTTCAATGGACTTTACATTTGAAGGGTCTAAATCTTGATTTCGTGATTCTTTAACATCTCTTCCACTCGATTTAAATTTAGACTCAACACCTTTTTGAACATACTTGTCAAAGGTTTCTTTTAAAGCTTTTAAGTTTTGCTCAGTATCTTCATCAGAATCGCCTAAAAATCTATCAACTAAGGATGTTGGTAAATTTAGTTCCTGCGCTTTACCTAGCGCGTTACTTCTTAACTTCTCACGTTTTGCCTCTGCGTCGCGTTTTTCTAACTCTTGTTCAAGAGCACTAATACGTTTTTGTTCTTCTGATTGCTCAGGATTACGCTTCCGTACTTCTTGTTCGATTAGATCCTCAAGATTTTTCTCTTTCCATGATTCTAATCCTTTCGAATGATAACGATCTAATTCAGGTTGAATGAATCGTTTACCTTCTTCTGTATCTAAAAAGCCTTTAACGTCATCAACAGACACCGTCTTAAGTCCGTTTAGATAATCTTTTACTTCTTTATCGTCTTTGTGTTCTTCAAAAAAAGACTTAACTTCTTCGATATTCATATATCAGAACTCCTTTTTGCCCTTCGCGTACCCTAACAGTCCGAAAAGTGCATAATAAAAAGCAGTTTAACGACATGCTAAGGTCGATAGGTGTATTATTTCTTTTTCCTCTTGTGCTTTTCCCACTCACGATAATTCATGAATGGTATAACTTCGTTTTCACCATCATCATTACGCACTCTCATCACAGTTGGTAATTCATCTTCATCAATGTAATAGAGTAATTTACAACGACAATTAATATTCTCTTTCGCACTGTTTACACCGATAAATAGCTTGGGTGCCTGTCCAACACATCCACTTGATTGAAAGTTTTGGTCTATTTCCACTGATTCCCCATCTAAATGACGATGAGTATCACGTGTTCGTGTATCTTTAGTAGCATTCCAACGTTTCTTCATCTTCAAACCGTTATCTTTAGCAACCATTGCACTATCAAGTCCAGCTTGTGACATTGCTCTGCCTGCTTCTGTACGAGCCACACGCAATGATTGAGCTTTAGACATGCCAATATCATCACGTATTGCTTTAGCTATCTTAGAGTAACCCTCTCCACTCATAATACCTTGTGTAATGTGCATACGTATCTTTTTCAATACTTCATCACGATGTTTTTGTAGTGTTGGCATTAAACGAATGAACTCAATAGGTTGTTCAATAGCTGATTTGATTACCTCTTTACTCGGAACATCAAACTGCATAGATGTTTGACTCGCCATTTCATATAAATAAAGGCTCATAAGGAATTTTTCTATATAAGCATCTTCTTGTGACTTCTGAATCATCTTAGCTACTTGCCTATAGTCATCAGTCAACATCGTACCTATACGAGTTAACTCCTTATTGAGCCTGTTGTATTTATTGAATTCAGTCCATGTAACATACACATCATCATTTTGATATTTCTCAAACATATCTGCGATGATTTGTTTTATCTCTTTAAGTCGATTAGCAAATAGTTGTTCTATTGGTTTTTCTGCTTTAGAGATTAAACCCTCGATATACTCATCAATATCATTCTGATTGGTTATTTTGGGATTTGTCATTTGCGTCACCTTCATCTATGTCAGGTAATTTGTCATTAAATTCAAGGCTTTCTTTTTCCATTTCGTCTAATTCGTAATCAACATCATCAACTAGTTGTGATTGTCCTAACCTTGTTCGTTCTGAAACTTGTCCCTTCAGGTTAATTAGCACTTGTGATTCTTCTAACTTATTAACTGGAATGTTACGAGTGAACTTAAATATCAGGTTTAAATAACTATCATCATCCAAGTTGTACCCTTTACGCTTTAATGCAGATAAAATAACTTTGAATTGATACCTCAACATAGCTGTCATCTTACGCTCAAACGTCATACACTTGTTCTCTAAAGCCATAAGTTTAAGTTTCATTCCAATGA
The DNA here is from genome assembly GCF_017151845.1 of Staphylococcus sp. EG-SA-17. Taxonomy (NCBI): domain Bacteria; kingdom Bacillati; phylum Bacillota; class Bacilli; order Caryophanales; family Staphylococcaceae; genus Staphylococcus; species Staphylococcus sp. EG-SA-17. The sequence continues at coordinate 5,174 of NZ_JACVZO010000022.1, read as the reverse complement.
TAGGTACATTTCCGTTAAACTCGTCAGAATTAAAGTTTACTGACTTTGCAAAACGCATGATATTCTTTTCGATTCGATCTAAATGGTTCTCAATCATTGTGTCATTTACATCTTTTGTTAAGTATTTAACGTCCATATCTTTGTCGAACAACTCAAATGCGCCACTCTTTTGTGTTTCTTGAATCATTTCTTCACTCATACCCATACCGCGTAACACAAGGTATGCTAAACGTGTCTGACTAATCTCACTTGATGCATCGCTCATTGTTAAATCATATGCGTCAATTAAGTGAATAACCTTTTCAGCATCTCCTATCATCTCTTTGTTGTTAGGTACACCAAACAATGGATTGTAATCAAATAAATGTTCATATCGTCCAACTTCTTGCAAAGCGTCAATACCTTCTCCTCGAAATACATAATAATAAGTATTATCGTAAAACTCTGCGTACACATAATCAGTGCCATTATCATCATCTTTTTCATAAAAGTAGCGCAATGAGTATGTAGGTTCTAAAATATTGTCGCCAACAAAAATAACATTATAGGGATCTATATTCTTAATCCTAATATCACCATTCGTATCAATATATGCTAACCTAGCACCATATCCGCAAATTGCTGCCATTTTACCTATTTCAGAATCCTCATCATCAACACTATTTCTAATGGCAAAGTTGGTTATAAACTTTTTCAACTTTTCGTTTTTTTCTGCGTTTTCATCTAAATCATAAGTAACAGGAACACCATGTAAATAACCAACACGTGTATCAACAATTTCGCTGTCAAAAGAGTTGTTAAGTTTGTTATTAACAGACACGTCTAATCGCCTTACATTTCCACCAGTTTCAAAATCTTCTTTTTCTTCAATTGGTCGACGTTTGAATATTGGTACATAGTCAATATGTGTCTTGTATCTATTATAGAGATTAACCATTCTCTCTCTATCGTCTTTATGTGATTCTATTAGAGCCTCAATATGCTTAGGCAATATTCCTTGTGCTTCAATATCATCTATTAACTTATACAATGTCATTTCCCCCTCCTTAATCGTTCAGGTTTAGTATGTGTGTATATGGCATATCTTAACGAGTCCAACACGTCATCAAATTCTTTTATAGGCTCTCCGTTTGTAGGGTGCCAAACATATTTAAATACCTCTTGCTTAAACCTATCCATATTATCATAAAGAACAAGTAACTTGTTTTGTTTGAACAACTTAGCAACTTCCTCTACACCCGATAGTTTACTTTTATCAGCGTTAATTGCACGTAATCTATGTCTTCTAAATTCAGTGATGTATTCAGGTCGTGCAGTATCGCAGTAAAAATTAATATTGCCATATCTACATACAATATCTTTTGCAATAACCACCCAATCATCAATAAACTTAAATTGGTGTGCGTGCTCCTCAATAAAATAAAAGTTACCATCTATACCTCGTCCTATTAACACAATAGATCCATAGTGCTCGTAACCCCAGTCGACACCAGCAAAGTATTCTTTGATAGGTATGTCGTCCAGTTCATCTGCTTTAATCGTATTCTCATTCAAATCAAAGTCGGCATATACTACACCGTCACCAGACACCCACATACCGTTGATGTTACGTTCATAGAACATACCTGATGGTGTTGAAGCCTTAATAGACTCTTTATATCTATCATTAAGAAAGTTATTGTCATCGAGCTTAAATTGGTGACTCAGTATACCTGCTTTAGGATCTGTATTTTCAATATAATCTTTCAACAACCAATGCTCGGGATGGTCAGGGTTGGTATCTACCAATATTCTTGCACCAGTTCCACTACAACGTGACTTAATCTCGTCAAACACCTCTTCATGCGCTAACGACGCTTCATTGATATATGCACCAAACGATGTCATACCACGTATAACTCCTATACCACTTACTTTACTGTGACCTGTCTGAACCACTTGAACGCCAAATAACATGAATGAATTATATTTATCAAAATTAAACTCAATGCCATATTTGTTAGTTAACTCTATTAGTACGTTTTTTTGAATCGTACCTAATGTTGCACCAGCAAGTATATATTGAGGTGTCTCAATTCCTTCTTCGTCTGCTATCTTTCGCACACGCATTAACTCACGTAAAAATAAGTCATTGTTTAATATTGTTTTACCTGTACGCTTTGCTCCGTGATTAATTAACATAAACCAATCTCGTTTTTGCGTTTGCTTCAATATTTCAATTTGTTTGTCCGTATATAAAGATTTAAGTTTATTCATTGACGATCACTTCCGTTATTGCGTCGTGAAGTTGTTTGATTTTATCTTCTGTTCCACTGTCACCTTTATCTATTTGTTCAATCTTCTTCTCAAGCATCTTAATTTCAGTTTCTATTTTCTTGTTAGCTAAAACTTCGTTACCTAACGTCATTCTATTCATACCATCTAAACTAGCGAGGAATGCATCAGCTGTCGCTTTCTTCACTCCTTCTATTTCAATGTCATTCTTAGCTACATTCTTTAGCCACTCATATTCTTCAAAGGCCTTTTGGCGTGTCCATTTTGATTGTTCAGCTACTTCTTGACGCAATTTTTCGTACCTTCCGGAAACCTTCCGATTTTTAAAAAGTGTACTCGCTTCTTTATCTAGATATTCCCCACTCTTACCTTTAGTCGAATACCCTGCGTCAATATATGCTTTCCGTTGGCTCTTGCCCTCTATGAGTCCTAGCACAAACTTTTCTTGCTTCGGTGTTAATTTAATCAATTGTTTTCACTGTATCACACGCCTTTACGTTAATTACTCTAGTTATTTAAATACAAAAATGCCCCTACATCTTGTGCAGGAGCTACGTTCAATAAATGTGAAAGGAGGAAAATAGTTATGACTCAAATTGCAAGAATTAAACTACCCACCATATAGGCAGGTAGTAAGTGATTAATAGCGTAACATATCATCTTTTATATGTTTGTCACTTCTCAATCACATCGATGAGAACATCTGTTGTGGCTATTACCCCACGTCTTAAGATAATTCTTACAAGTCAATTATATAAAATTAATTCACAGTTTAAAAATAGTGTCATTTTCGTCATTTCTGTCATTTTTGTCATTTTCGTCACTGTAGTAGATAAATCTTTTCTGCTAACTCATCACGGCGCGCTAAGAAGTTGTTTCTGTTCAATTTAGAGTTAGGCATCTTCTTGATAATTGCATCTCTGTTATAACCTTTCTTCAACAACTCTAAGAAGCAAAAATCAACGTGTCCTAATCTCTGTTGTGATTGATTTATAAACTCAACTTCTTTTAACATCTGCGCATACCTTTTATTTGCTCTTTCAAGCCTCACAACAACATCTTCAACTTTGCTTGAGTTTTCCCCTTGTGGTTTCGGTAACGTCGCTTGTATACCATACTGTGCGATTGAATTGCTATCATATTCCGGTATTACATCAGCTAACACATTACACTTCATTTTATGTGTGCCTATCATATTAACGATTGACTCTTTGCTATACATCTATTCTGACACCTCCGCCCTCATCAAATCACACTGATCGCTCAACTTTGCGAAGTCACTCGGCGCCTCTACATCATCATTAGCCGTCATCATAATATATACTTGCTCAGTTACATACTTGCCTAGCTCATACATTGCTAATAAGAATAATAGTCTTAATATTTGTTTAACCATCATTTACCTACCTTCTTCACTTCGTATAAGACTGGATATAAATTTAAAAAGTGTATTCTATAACCAATCGTTTTAACTTTTACTTTATCGCCTACTTTTAACCTAGCTTGTATGTCTGCGCTATCAAATTTCTTTTTGAATAATAAGTCAGAGTTTTCAATGACTTGCTTGTTGTCTAATACAATATAGAACTTGTCTTCTTTATCTTGTCTCTTGTTATATTTATCTGTAATTGTCCCTTGATGTACTTCTTTGTTTTGGTAACTAGCCACTGTATAGATAGGCGATATGACAACAAGCATCAGTGCGATTACGCCGAATAATCGCAGTATTCCAACAATAAAGATATCGAACCAATCCATATTTTTAAGTTTTTTAATCATCATTATCATCTCCGGTATCAATCAAAAAAAGTACCTGTCTCAACATACTCTTTAACTGTTGTTCGTTTAGACCAGCTAACATAGGGCTGTAAAATTCGCTATCTTCATCTTTGACAGTTTTAATAAAGTAATCTTCAATCTTAGCTTTTTCTTCTGGTGTTCCATTTTTATACGTCTTAAATACCTCAGTGTGCTTTTCTGGTAATTTCATTTTAGGTATATTAAACATTATTATTTCCCCTCTTTAATGATTTTATTTCTCTTCGAACAAAGAACGTAATACTTCTTCACTAGGTCTTTCGAATAAGGTCACTTTAGAATTATTAGTGTAGTAAACAATAGGTGTATTTTGTGACTCATATTTCTCTTTCGCTTCTTCTTTACTCTCTGCCTCAACAACTGTAAACCTTTGATTGCTTTTAGCTCGAGTTATGTGTGTATGCTTGCGTCCTGTTGAATCTTTGAATGTTGTGACTAAGTATTGCATTAGCCTATTACCTCATGCGTAATTGTGTAACACAACACTTTTCCACCTGATTTTCTGGCAATATCACCAGCATCGCTAGCATCCGAATATTTCGACGCATTCATAAAATCATAAGTGAAATGATATCCACCAGCACGACTTCTATATAAATAAATTCCTTTATTAACCTCTATAACATAATACGTTTCCTTCTTATTCACTTCTCGCCACTCCTTTGAATGATTCTAAGTTTTTCTACGAATAAAAGTATTAGTAAAACACTCAATGTAGCCAACATATTTTGTTGCTTTGCAAATTCTACTAGAACGATTAAGGCCAATAACATGCCAATTCTGCATGTAAATAAATCTAATTCTTTGTACAAAACCATATATCTGTTGAGTAAATTGTTAAATATTACTATGAATACAACCATTAGAACTAATGTAATGATGTAATTCACTTCCCCAAAACCTCCTTGACTCGATCTAATATGTCTTTACACTCCGCTACTTCCGAAGCCTTTTTCTCCACGTTCTGAAACACTCTCGAATTCCTCCACTTGCTTTAGTTCAGGTGTCCATATAGGCACGATAACCAATTGAGCTAGTTTGTCGCCTTTATATATTTCGTAATAATCATTTATAGTAAAAGG
>NZ_JACVZO010000021.1:0-44828 GCF_017151845.1 Staphylococcus sp. EG-SA-17 | reverse complement strand
AATAATGAGAAGTCAGCAGACGTCATAGTAGGGAAAATGTACCGAAGGACGGAACAATATTCATACAAAGTAAAGAATGGAGGTTATAGATTTACATCATGCAGAAAACAACGAACTAGTTGGCAACATATAGAGAGATAAGTAGTGGAACGAAAAAGGGTAAATAAGTGCGCATGGTAAATCTTAGGTGAAATGAAAGAAATGTATCGTGAGTTTCCATCGATGATGGAGCTTGTTGTAAGAGAACACAACATTCAAAAGGCAATTAAGAAAGTTAAAAAGAATAAAGGTGCCCCTGGCATTGATGGCATGAAAGTGAGTGAAATACAAGGTCACTTTGCGCAATACTTTCCAAAAATAAAACAAAAACTGCTTGAAGGTACATACAAACCTCAAGCAGTTAAGAAAGTTGAAATTCCCAAAGCAAATGGGAAAAAGCGTGTGCTTGGTATACCTGTCGTAAGAGACAGAGTGATACAACAAGCAATTAAACAAGTGATTGAACCTAGTATCGATCGTACCTTCTCTAAACACAGTCATGGCTTTAGACCTAATCGTAGTACAGGAACAGCACTGAAAGAATGTGCGTCTTACTATGAAGCAGGTTACACGATAGCCGTAGATTGTGATTTAAAACAATGCTTTGACAACATAAATCATGATAAACTCATGTATTTATTTGAGCGCCACATTAAAGATAAAGCGGTATCGACATTTATCCGTAGAAGGTTACAAGTTGGTGCCATTGACCTATCTGGCGAAGTCGCAGAAAGAAAGATAGGTGCACCGCAAGGTGGTGTGATATCACCATTACTCTGTAACATATATCTACATGAACTGGATAAAGAGCTCGAAAAACGTAATCATCGTTTTGTGAGATATGCAGATGACTTCGTCATCTTTGTCAAGACGAAACGTGCAGGTGAACGTGTGATGGATAGTATTAAAACATTCATACACAAAACCCTCAAACTTGAAGTCAATAATGATAAAAGTAAGGTGGGTTCTCCTACCCGTTTAAAGTTCTTGAGTTGTCTAATGAGCAAAGTAAATGGCACTTATCGTTTCAGACCCACTACGGAAGCAAAAAGAAATTTAAAACGCAACTTAAAGTGGTTAACCAGACGAAGTAGACCAGGTTCATTCCAAGATATTATAACAGAAATTAATCGTGTGACACGAGGATGGATTAACTATTTTGGAAAAGGATTCATAAAAAGATTTCTTAAAGAATTAGAACCTTGGCTAAATCGCCGCATTAGGCAACTCATACTCAAAAGATGGAAGAAGATTAAAACAAAATATAAGATGTTGCGCAAGTATGGTCTAGACCACGATAGCGCAATGAGAATCGCGAGCTCAAGAAAGAAATACTGGCGTTTATCATCTACGCATGAGGTTCATCGTGCACTTACAACAAAACGTCTCCGCAAGTGGGGGTTATTATCACTAACCCAACTCGCAGAGACGGCTTACGCAAGATATTGAACCGCCGAGTACGGAACCGTACGCTCGGTGGTGTGAGAGGACGAATAATCAAGTAATGATTATTCTCCTACTCGATTTGTCCAAAACGTGCTGATGACATTTTAAAAGCAAGTATGGAATATCAGTCGACAGACTATAAACGGAGGTATATCTCATGGAAAACAATGATAGCAATGAAGTAGCTTATTTGTTAAAAGATGGTAAATTTACAAAAGTATATGTCAATCAAGATAGTGTATCTTTTGTGCCAGGGTAACAAGCAACCGAATTATTATTTAACAGTAAACCGAATTCAATTGTTATGTTACATAACCATCCTGGACAGTCAGGATTTTCAGAATATGATTTATTTACATTTTTTAAGCATCCATCAATAAAATCAATGACAATCGTTACTAATAAGGGACAAGTAAAATTTATTACCAAGTCAAATAGGTTTCATGGTAAAATAGTGAGTAAATTTTGTGCTAAATATTTTACGCATATTAATATCATTAATGATAGCCATATTGAAAAATTATTGAAAAAACTTTATAGTATAAATATGATTAAATATAAAGTGAGATGATTTTAATTATGTTAGATTCACAATTAGATGGAAATGTAACTGCAAAAGAATTGAGTGAATCTTTTAAAGAATTAGTTGAAGAATTTGAAAGTATAGAAAAAGCGAAAAAGAATTCAAATTCAAAAGATAAATAGCATCCTTTTTAGACAGATAAAGAGAAAGTGGTGCTATTTTTATACGCTTTTTTAACTATTTACTGAAAATGCAGAAGCACAAAAGTTAACATATTTAAAAGAACTTGGTGAAGATGGCGAATATAAATATGTTGCCAAAATAGATAGTAAAACATCTAAATTATGTCATTCACTTAACGGAAAAATATTTAAAGTTAAAGATATGATACCAGGTGTGAATGCGCCACCTATGCATCCTTGGTGTAGAAGTACCACAGTGCCACATGTTGGCAATTGGCGGGACAAGTTCTTTAAAGAGCGTGAAGGTAAATATCAAGTAGAAGTAAAAGAAGCATAATTACAGGAAAAAGCTAAAAACCAGATGAAAGAAATGATTAAAAATGGTAAAATAAAAATAGAAATAAATTGCGGAAAATAAAATAGATATATGTTAGGTCATCACCTATATAATGAAAATAAAAAAAGAGCCATTTTAAATAATAAGAAATTGCCTAGCTATACAATACTTTCTATAGATTTATTGAATGAATTGTTAAGAGAAAAAATGTCAACAGGCAATCTAATATTAAGTGATGAGCGATTTGATTTGAAAGAGATTATTAATTTTAATCAAATTATTGGAAAAATACATATCGAAAATGTGTATATTGAAACCAGAAAGGGAAAAGTGCATTATTCGAAGACAGGTGCTCATATAGTACCTTATATTGATAAGTAGGTGAAAAGTATTGAGAATTGAAGATGCATATCGTAAAGATGTTATTATCACGCTTTTGAATAATGAAGAATACGAAGGGTTTGTAACTGACTATGAAAATGAATTCGAGAGCGAAACAGGAAATCTTGTTGTAGATATACAGACTGATTTTGCTGTTTATTCGTTTGATGAAACTGAGATAAAAAGTATTAGATTATTAAAATAATTACAAAATAGCATCCTTTCTACAAAAAGCTAAAAAAGAAATGCTTGAAATGATAAGTAATGGTAAAATGACGATGAAATTGAATAATGTTAAGCAAAAGCGTCATATTTTATGCACAAATGAATATAATAATAAGAAAAATAATTCATCTTTATTACCAAGTTATACTATAATAGATTCTAATGAAAGTGAAAAGATGACTAAAAAAGAATTTATTGATATTCCAGTTTTGTTTGATGATGAAGGGAATTTTAGAATAAAACAAGTTATAGATTATAAAAAGATAATAGGTAAATCTTATGTGAATGGTAAATATATTGAAACGAAATTAGGTAAGGTTCATTATTCTAAAACTGGTTTTCATGTAGTTCCGTATATTAAAAAGGAGTGATTAAATATGAATTTACAGTCATACATAGGCAAATTAGTCAAATTAACGCTTACTAATAATAAAATATTAATTGGAAAAGTGATAGACTTTGATGATAAAGTTGATAATTTTGATGGTTATAATTCGATAGAAATTGATACAGGTAGAATTACATATGATATATCAGAAAATAAAATTAAAACTATTGTTTTACAATAATAGCATCCTTTCTACACAGATAAAGAGAAAGCGGTGCTATTTTTTGCGCTTTTATAACAACTAAGGATACAAGACACATAACTTCAACAATATCCTCATCTAAACCTATTGATTTCCTAAGTTCAATTTTAAACACAAAGTTTATTTGTAAAGATGCACACCTATAAAAATCTTAATCATCGAAATGTCACAAACATCTCCATATTAAAAACTTAAATAGTGCATTCCATTTAAACTAAACATCGATATTCCTACCAAAATAGATTTAGTAATTCAAATGATATTACATCACTTTCATAAAATAACTACAACCATCATAATACTTTTCAAATCTCGTCAAATTAAAGTAAATACAGCACAAATTAACATTTTTAAATTTATAAAATAAAACAAGATACTCAATAATCTGTAGTATCTTGTTTTGGAATAATGTAATTTTATATCATCAACGGCTTCAAATGAGCAGTTTCATATATAAATAAACACAACTACTCAACTGAACTTGATTAATTAATAAATGATTTGCCAGATGACATATAACAGCATTATTAGATTAATTCTAATAGTTTATTTAAATTTTCTTCGGTTGTCGCCCAGCTGGTTGCGAATCTAACAACACGATGTTGATCATCGTATTTTTCCCAAACAGCAAATTTAACTTTTTGTTCTAACTCTGCTATTTTCTCGTTACTTAAAATAAAAAATTGTTGATTGGTTGGAGAATCAAAGTAAAGACGATAGCCTTTATTTTTAAACCCGTCTTTCATCTTATTTGCCATTTCGATAGCATGTCTGCTTATATTAAAATATAAATTGTCCGTAAATAATTCTAAAAATTGTATGCCTGTTAACCGTCCTTTTGCTAAAAGGGCACCGTGATGCTTGATTCGAGTGGTAAATTGTTTCGGTTCATTATTTTTCGTAAAAACAATGGCTTCCCCGCATAATGCACCTATCTTCGTACCACCTATATAAAATACATCACAATATTTAGCGATGTCTTTAATAGTCATATCTGATTGGTCACTCATCAATCCATACCCTAATCGTGCACCATCCATAAATAATGGAAGCTGATATTGCTTACATACTTTGCATAACTCTTCCAATTCTGATTTAGAGTATAATGTGCCATATTCTGTAGGATGAGAAATATATACCATTCCTGGGAATACCATATGGTCCTTTTTAAAATCACTTTTAAATGTCTCCATGTAAGTTTCAACATCTGAAGCACTAACTTTTCCTTCCTTAGAGGGTATAGTAATTACTTTATGTCCACTATATTCAATTGCACCGCCCTCATGCACAGCAACATGACCAGTGTCTGCTGAAATAACCCCTTCGTAACTTTCTAACATTGAATTAATAACAACCTGATTGGTTTGCGTTCCACCTACTAAAAAACGGATAGTAGCATTTGGACAGTCAATTGTATCCTTAATCTTTTCAATTGCCTGATTTGTGAATTGATCAAAGCCATATCCCGAAGCTTGTACAAGATTTGTATCTACTAATCTTTTTAATACTTTTTCATGAGCGCCTTCTAAATAATCATTTTCAAATGAAATCACTACATTTCCCCCTAAAACTAATATCAACATTTTAATAAGATAAACCAATTTCAAAACTAGTTCGATATTTAAAATGTATTATGAATGGTTAAAGTTTGTATCGCATTATCGCGAAGTTGAATAAATATATTATACATCAAACAATACATTAATAAAATTAATTAATTTTTAATCATAGCGACTTTTCGTGCTGGAACACATATATTAATGATTGAATTTTACTGTTAAAAGTTCTATGATTTAGGAAATAGAGAAAAGAGGGGATTTAAATGGAACAAATTAAACTTAAAACTTTTACAGCTGAGACTTTAGAATTATTAGAATCAAATATCAACGAATTTTTAGGTTCTGAAGAAGCTACAAATTTGAAATTAGTAAATATTACAATAAAAGAAATTGAAGAAAGAACATTTCCAAATAATGAAGAAGAGTTTAATGCAATATTAACTCTATCTGTAAATAAATAATCTGGAAAGAAAGGTACAAAAGTTTTTTGTGCCTTTCTTTATAGGAGAAATAAACTATGCAATTTTCATTTTCAAATGATTTAGGAACACTTTTTACCATCATTTTAGCAATTGCCTTTATCATTAATTTAGTTCTAGCGTTTATTATTATTTTTTTAGAAAGAAATAGACGTACAGCCAGTTCAACATGGGCGTGGTTATTTGTACTTTTTGTCTTACCATTGATTGGTTTTATCCTTTATTTATTTTTTGGAAGAACGGTTTCTGCGCGTAAACTAAATAAAAATAATGGGAACGTGTTAACAGATTTTGATGCGCTTTTAAAGCAGCAGATTGAAAGCTTTGATAAAGGTAATTATGGTACAGATAATAAACAAGTTCAAAAGCACCATGATTTGGTACGTATGTTGTTAATGGATCAAGATGGCTTTTTAACTGAAAATAATAAAATTGATCATTTTATTGACGGAAATGATTTATATGATCAAGTTTTACAAGATATTAAAAATGCTAAAGAATACATCCATTTAGAGTATTATACATTCGCTCTAGATGGCTTAGGCCAAAGAATTTTAAAAGCGTTAGAAGAGAAATTGAAACAAGGTCTAGAAGTGAAAATTTTATATGATGACGTTGGTTCAAAGAAAGTTAAGATGGCTAATTTTGATCATTTTAAATCGTTAGGTGGAGAAGTTGAAGCATTTTTTGCTTCTAAATTACCGTTATTGAATTTCAGAATGAATAATAGAAATCATAGAAAAATCATCGTAATCGATGGTCAACTAGGTTATGTCGGAGGATTTAACATTGGTGATGAATATCTAGGTTTAGGAAAATTAGGGTATTGGAGAGATACGCATTTACGTATACAAGGCGATGCGGTTGATGCACTGCAGTTGCGATTTATTTTAGACTGGAATTCGCAAGCACATCGACCTCAATTTGAATATGATGAAAAATATTTTCCTAAAAAGAATAAATCATTCGGTAATGCGCCAATCCAGATTGCTGCAAGTGGTCCTGCCAGTGACTGGCATCAAATTGAATATGGTTATACAAAAATGATTATGAGCGCTAAGAAGTCGGTATATTTGCAATCGCCTTATTTCATTCCGGATAACTCATATATAAATGCCATTAAAATTGCAGCTAAATCAGGGGTAGATGTTCATCTGATGATTCCATGTAAGCCAGATCATCCTTTAGTTTATTGGGCGACATTTTCAAATGCCTCTGACTTATTATCAAGTGGTGTTAAAATTTATACGTATGAAAATGGATTTATACATTCTAAAATGTGCTTAATTGATGATGAAATCGTATCAGTCGGCACAGCAAATATGGACTTTAGAAGTTTTGAATTAAATTTTGAAGTAAATGCCTTTGTATATGATGAAAATCTTGCTAAAGATTTAAGAGCGGCTTATGAACATGATATTACAAAATCAAAACAACTTACTGAAGAATCTTATGCTAATAGACCATTGTCTGTTAAGTTTAAAGAATCGTTAGCTAAATTAGTTTCGCCAATTTTATAATTTATTTGTAAGGAGTCTCGATTATAGAGGCTCTTTTTATTTCTGCAATTAATGACTATAATTGTATTATGTAAACCGTAAAAGTGACAAATGTCATTTTGAACCAATGACAAAGTATCCTATTTTAAATCGAATAAATTTACTAATCTTAAATTAATAAAATATTAAGAGGTGATTCATTTGATTCAAATATCTAATATTAATAAATCATTTAAGAAAAAGTGTGTTTTAAAAAACATTTCATTTGATATTGAAAAAGGTACCTGTATCGCATTAATCGGAAAAAATGGTGCTGGAAAATCAACGTTAATTGATATATTAATTGGTAATGTTAATGCTAATTCTGGTGAGATATTTGATAAAGACAAGTTATTACAAAGTGAAAATCGCAGTATAATGTTCCAAAAAACGATGTTTCCAGATCAATTAAAAGTTATTGAGATTATCAACTTATATCAATCATTTTACGAAAATCCATTACCATTGGAAGAAATAATAGAACTGACGAAATTTGATTCTAGTCAACTGAACCAATTTGTAAATAAACTTTCTGGTGGTCAACAACGATTACTCGATTTTGTATTATCTTTAATCGGACAACCACAATTGATCTTATTAGATGAACCAACATCGACTATGGATATAGAAATTAGAGAATATTTTTGGTCAATTATTGAAAATTTAAAAGAAGATAATCGAACGATACTCTATACATCGCACTATATTGAAGAAGTCGAACGTATGTCAGACAAAATTATTCTCATTGAAAATGGAGAAATAATACTTAATGATTCAACGTCACATATTAGAACCAATCAGCAATCTCAGATTACGTTATCCGATGAATATATAAGAAAGTTAAAACTAGATAAAGATGATTTAGTTATTCAAAAAAATCATAATGGCACTATCAAAATTATTACTTCAAATGTAAATGATACGATTTTATATCTTCAACAACTTCATATTAATTTGGATGATATTGAAATACAAAAAGTCTCAATTGTTGATTCATACTTCAACAATAAAAAGCAAAGGGGATCTAATTATGATACTAAGTTACTTGAAAATCGAATTTAAAGTTATAATGCGTAAAAAAACAACATTAATATTATCTATTTTATTTCCTGTTATATTCTATATATTATTTACTTCGATATTGGAATTGCCGGAAGATGTTAAACCTAAATTTTATAAAGAGTATATGTATAGTATGACGGTTTATAGTTTGTTAAGTTTTAGTTTACTAACTTTTCCATTAGATATTATTAATGAAAAACAAAATGAATGGCGCCAAAGATTAATGGTAACACCATTTACTTTTACTAGTTATTATATTTCAAAAGTAGTGAAAACTATGCTGCAATTTGCAATAGCGATATTAGTTATTTTTATGGTTGGACATTTTTATAAAGGTGTTGCAATGAGTGCAGTTCAATGGTTAGAGTCAGGAATATTTTTATGGTTAGGTGCGTCTCTATTAATAACTTTTGGCATATTATTTTCTTTGTTAAATGATATTCAAAAAACAAGTGCTTTAGCTAATATCGTAACAATTGGTTTAGCAGTATTAGGTGGATTGTGGTTTCCGATAAACACATTTCCAAATTGGCTTCAACATGTTGCTCATGTTTTACCGAGCTATCATTTGCGTAAACTAGGTGTAGATATTGCTTCAAATCATCATATCAATTTAATATCATTTGCTATAATACTCTTGTATGCTTTAGGGAGTATATTAGCAGTATATTGTATTAGTCATTTTAAAAGGGCGGAATAAAATATGAAATTTTTAAAAGATACTTCAATTGCTGAAATATCGTCTATACTTTATCTGATTTTTCCTATTGCCGGTATATTTTTTAATGAAGTATATGGTCCCAAATGGTTGTATATTATATCAGTCATTGTCTTTTCGTTGTCGTATCTTATATTAGTTATAGTAAATAATAGACTTAATACATTAATGTTTTACATTTTGTTGATTATTCATTATTTTATTATTTGTTATTTTGTTTTCAGTGTACATCCAATGCTAAGTTTGTTTTTCTTTTATAGTGCTTTTGCCGTTCCATTTACTTTTAAAAATAATGTTAAAAAAACGGCAACTAATTTTTTCATACTAACAATGATTATATGTACAATAATAACGTACTTATTTTATAACAACTATTTTGTTGCAATGATGGTTTATTATGTCGTTATATCGTTAATAATGCTAGATAATTTTAAAAAAATGAAAAACCGTGAATATCAAAAAGAAATAGCAGAAAAAAATAGACATATTAATACATTAATTGCTGAACAAGAGCGACATAGAATTGGTCAAGACTTACATGATACGTTAGGGCATGTGTTTGCAAGTTTATCATTAAAATCAGAATTAGCTTATAAACTAATAGATGCTGATGTAGAAAAAGTAAAAGCTGAATTATTAGCAATTAATAAATTATCTCGTGAATCATTGAACAAAGTTCGAGAAATTATTGATGATGTAAAATTACCATCATTTATTGAAGAGATTGATAGTATACGTAAAGTTTTAAAAGATGCTGATATTGATTTTACATTTGAAAATAAAGAATTAGCGCAAGTATTAAGTCCTACTAAACAATCTATGTTAGTTATGATTACGCGTGAAGCGATAAATAATGTTATTAAACATGCAAATGCTTCAAAAGTTCATGGTAAATTAAAAACTGTAAACAATCATAAATTACTGCTTATGATTGAAGATGATGGCAAAGGTATCGATAGTGATTGTGAGGTGAAAAGTATTTCACAGCGTGTACAACATTTAAATGGAACTTTAGCAGTCGACTCAACAAATGGAACTAAAATAATCATTGAAATCTCAACAGGAGGAATAGCATGACATCTTTAATTATTGCAGAAGATCAAAATATGTTACGACAGGCAATGGTTCAATTAATTAAACTACATGGTGATTTTGAAATTTTAGCAGATACTGATAATGGTCTCGATGCAATGAAACTTATTGAAGAATATAATCCTAACGTTGTTATTTTAGATATAGAAATGCCAGGCATGACTGGACTTGAAGTTTTAGCGGAAATTAGAAAAAAGCATTTGAATATTAAAGTGATTATTGTAACAACTTTTAAAAGACCGGGATACTTTGAAAAAGCAGTTGTGAATGATGTGGATGCATATGTTTTAAAAGAACGTTCTATAGAAGAATTGGTGGAAACCATTAATAAAGTAAATAACGGAGAGAAAGAATATAGCGCCACATTGATGACTTCATTTTTTGTAGATAAAAACCCATTAACGCCCAAAGAACAAATTGTATTAAGGGAAATTGGCAATGGTTTAAGTAGTAAAGAAATAAGTGAAAAATTATTTTTGACAGATGGAACAGTTAGAAATTATACATCTGTTATAATTGATAAATTATTTGCAGATAATCGTTTTGATGCTTGGAAAAAGGCAAATGAAAAAGGCTGGATCTAAATACAAACAAAAAAGTATTGAGTGTTTTGATTTAAGAGACTTGGAAAGTGAGTCAATAATCAAAATCTTACTCAATACTTTTATTTTGGTACTCGCAATTTAGATTTGTTAACTAATTTTTTCGCTTATTATAAAACGAAACAATCAAGTAAACGATAAAGCCTACAAAGATACCCAATAAAATAGATAGTACTGCCGTCACTATTAATGGTAATTTGAAAAATATTTGTAGGAAAATACCAATGATAATTGCGATAATTACTGCAATTAATGTGACTGTATTTTCATTTGAAATGTTCATTTATTTTCACTCCTTAACAATAACATTATATCATGCTATAGCTTTCCAAAATATTGAAATATGTAGATATGGCTATTGACGATATTTCTTAACTTTTATATGATTAATCGGAATGAAAAAAGAGAAGTAGGTGGCAATATGAAGTCAAATAAATCGCTTGCTATGATTGTGGTAGCCATCATTATTGTAGGTGTATTAGCATTTCAATTTATGAATCATACGGGTCCTTTCAAAAAGGGGACGAATCATGAAACTGTACAAGATTTAAATGGTAAAGATAAAGTACATGTTCAAAGAGTTGTGGATGGTGATACATTTATTGCAAATCAAAATGGTAAAGAAATTAAAGTTAGGCTTATAGGGGTTGATACGCCAGAAACGGTGAAACCGAATACGCCTGTACAACCATTTGGCAAAGAAGCATCAAATTATAGTAAGAAGACATTAACAAATCAAGATGTTTATTTAGAATATGATAAAGAAAAACAAGATCGCTATGGTAGAACATTGGCGTATGTATGGATAAGTAAAGATCGTATGTACAATAAGGAATTAGTGGAAAAGGGACTTGCTAGAGAGAAGTATTTTTCACCAAATGGCAAATATAGAAATGTATTTATAGAAGCACAAAATAAAGCTAAACAACAGAAATTAAATATTTGGAGTAAATAATTAAATAGGTGATTATATATATTAAAGTAAAATATACTTGAAGCATCGATTTATTATTACCATAAATTTATATATAGAAATAATTTAAAGGCATAATAACCATAGTGCGTATCGAGCGTAATGGATTATTATGCCTTTGATTTTACTTGAATATAGCAGTGATTTGATCAACCTGTTCTTTATTTAAAGGGTGTTTAGATAGCTCTATGGCTTCGCTAATAATACGTCGTAACGAAGATTTTGTTGAAACTGTATCAACATATTTATCTCTTTCTTCAGAACCTTGAATGATATTAACTGTACCATCACTAAAGTAAATAACACCGGTACTTTGGACTTTAAAGTTAAATTTTTGTTCAATATGATCCTTTAATGCTTTAGCATTATTTGCTGCTAATTGATACGGATCATAATCATAAAAATCATAAATAACACGATTTGGTTGAACTGTTTCTGTAAAAGTATAGATAGACTTTCTTGATGAATTAAACTGATCATGATATTGCTGGCTAATGTAATGACCGACAACTTTTTCAATATTACTATTGCTCATTTCTGTATCATGCTCATCAGGTACATCAAAGTGATAAAATGTTTTTTCACCCCAGCTTTTTACATCAACGTTTATTAAACCGATATCTGAAACAATGATAAAATCAAATGAACGTGCATACTCGAAAAACGGATGTTTAGTAGCTAAATTGCTTGTAACGATAATATCGTAATATTTTAATTTACCATTTTCGAGATAGCTATCTAAAATCTTGCGTAATTCTCTTTTAGCATTTTTGTATGCATGGTGGCCAACATCATTATTAGAACTCAGCATTTGACTTCTTAATTCAGCATTTTCTGCACTTAATGCTTTGTTCTTTTTAATAAGTTGCTTTCTTGCATAAACTTCGGTATCTATTTTACTATTACTATACCTTTGATTTAAAACTAATATACCAATTAATGCTACAATGATAATGATAAGTACAACATAAAAAGACATTTTTTCACCAATCCTTTTTGACTTCTTTAACTTTGTATACAATAATAATTAATAAAGATTAATTGTTATTCAATTTCCCACATTTTTATTAGTTGATTTTAGTTCATCATTGTTATAATCAAATTATAAACTGACAGATATTGATGTTCAATGAATATGACGTGAAAGATTCGTGAATTCAAGTTTATGTCGAATTTATGTTATAACGGTCATTTAAATGACAGAATTAGGTCACTCATAGTATTTTGAAGATTGAATTCATTAATTTTAAAATGTATAATGATATTTGTGAAAGCGCTTGCTTAGGAGGTGTATTTGAGAGTGAATGAAATGAATGCTAAAGAACAATTAGTGGACAATTTAATGAAAACATCATCGCAATTATTTAAATTTCACGGTGAAGTTGCCATGCAGCTTTTCTTAAATGATGAATTAAAATTACCTTCTATTGTTGAAATATGCGTGGAACGTAAGCGTTTAAGTGATATTGTGAAAGTTATTCCGCAATCATATGCGTTACTATACATAGATAAGCAAGATCAAGCAATAGCTAAAGAAGATTTATCACTTTCAAAAATTGCAAAAGTTTATGTGCAATATGATGATACAACAATAATGAGTATTTTCGTTTATGATGTAGTAAACGATGAATGGATTTTTAGATTGGATCCGAATATACGTATACCTAAGAGTAACATTTACTTCCATAGTTTAAATTGGGATGTGGATTATATTAAACCGGAAATCGTTCTAATGTATGATTTAATGCAACACCATCAGTATCATCATTATTCCAATTATAAACGTGTCATAGATGCATTAAGCTACTATCAATTTTTTATTTTAAAATTTGTAGTAGGTGAGCAACGTATTAAGGATGCAATCCAGAGAACAATAAATAATTAAGAAAAAGCAATTCATAACGCAGTTGAATACATGTGTTACGAATTGCTTTTATATTAGTTTTTATCACACAAGTTTTTTAATGCAACCCCGTGATAGCAAAACTCATATGTAGATAATACAGCTTTTTCAGCATCATCTACATGAATTCCAAACATCATCGAGATTTCCGAAGCACCTTGGTTAATCATTTTTAAGTTAATTTTTGATTCAGCTAAGGCATGTGTAATTTTATTTGCAGTACCGATGACTTTATTCATACCTTCGCCGACAATCATTAAAATTGCTAAATCATGCTCAATACTTAGCTCATCAACATCACATTTTTGACGAATTTCATTTAATACTTTTGTTTCTTTATTTTGAATTTGTTTTGAACGCATAACGATACTGATAGTATCAATACCTGAAGGCATATGATCAAATGAAATATTATTATCCTCTAAGACACCTAATATCTTTCTAGTAAAGCCGACTTGTCTATTCATTAAATACTTCTTGATATTAATAACAGTAAAATCTTTATCACAACTTATACCGCTAATCACATTTTTCGCATTTATTTCTCTATCATGCACTATAAATGTACCTTTATCTTGAGGGCGGTTCGTATTTTTAATCACCACAGGGATGCGATCTTTATAAAGTGGTTGTAAGGCTTCATCATGGAAAACACTAAAACCAGCATAAGATAATTCACGCATTTCTCGATAAGTGATTTCTTCGATTAATTCAGGATCTTTGATGATATTTGGATTAGCTTTATAAATACCAGACACATCGGTGAAATTTTCATAAATTGTAGCTCTAACACCACTTGATATGATGGCGCCAGTTATATCTGATCCGCCACGTGGAAATGTAACTATATATCCTTCATGAGATACGCCAAAAAATCCTGGGATAATTAGTTTCTCCTCATAATCTCTTAATTTTTTAATTTCAGAGTAAGCACTATCTAATATTTGTGCTTCTTGTGGGACGTCAGTAACAAAAATACCCGCTTCCTTCGGTGATATATATTTTGTTGGTATACCTTGACTATTATTATATAAAGCTATCAATTGCGCATTAAAATCTTCACCACAAGAAAGTAATGCATCTAATAGTCTCTTTGGTTCATTTTTTAATTGATTAATATAATGTTCCAAAGTCACATCTATCGTCCGTAAAATACTTTCATCCATTTGCAATTCTTTTACAATATCATCATAACGCTGAATAATTTCTCTTTTTTTATCATGATAATCAAGATGATTAATGACCTTTTCATATAATCTGATTAACAAATCAGTTGTTTTAATATCATTATCATGTCTTTTACCTGGAGCAGAAACGATAACAATCTTTCGCTCTGGATCAGAATTAACAATATTTAAAACCTTTTTAATTTGAGTAGCATTGGAGACGGAGCTACCACCGAATTTAGAAACTTTCATAGTGCATGCCAACCTTTCTAAAAAATCAGAAAATTGTATTCAGTTTTGTAAGTAAGAATGATATTATGTATTTATATTTTGAATATTACGAACTTTACAAAAATAAAGAATAATTCTATACTATACTATCATCTAGTGTTTTTCAATAATACATTTGTTTTTCTCAAAAGCACAAACGGAGGTACATAAAATGAAAAAATTAAATATAGCATTATTAGGATTAGGTACTGTCGGATCTGGTGTTGTTAAAATCATCGAAGAGAACCGACAGCAAATTCAAGATACATTAAATAAAGATATTGTCATAAAGCATATTCTTGTTCGAGATAAATCTAAAAAGAGACCGCTAAATATTAGCCAATATCATTTAACTGAAGATGTTAATGAAATTTTAAATGATGATTCATTAGATATTATCGTTGAAGTCATGGGAGGAATTGAACCAACTGTAGATTGGTTAAGAACAGCACTTAAAAATAAAAAACATGTTATTACCGCAAATAAAGATTTATTAGCAGTACATCTTAAACTTTTAGAAGATTTAGCAGAAGAAAATGGTGTAGCTTTAAAGTTTGAAGCGAGTGTAGCAGGTGGTATTCCGATCGTAAATGCCATAAATAATGGTTTGAATGCGAATAATATTTCAAAATTTATGGGAATTTTAAATGGTACCTCTAATTTTATTTTATCTAAAATGACTAAAGAGCAAACGACATTTGAGGAAGCACTTGATGAAGCGAAAAGACTTGGTTTTGCTGAAGCGGATCCAACTGATGATGTAGAAGGGGTAGATGCAGCGCGTAAAGTTGTCATTACATCATATTTATCATTTAACCAAGTCATTAAATTAAACGACGTTAAACGAAGAGGAATTAGTGGCGTAACTTTAACTGATATTAATGTAGCCGATCAACTGGGGTATAAAATTAAATTGATTGGTAAGGGAATATATGAAAATGGCAAAGTTAATGCATCGGTAGAACCAACGTTAATTGATAAAAAGCATCAATTAGCAGCTGTAGAGGATGAATATAACGCGATTTATGTCATTGGTGATGCCGTTGGTGACACGATGTTTTATGGAAAAGGAGCAGGCAGTTTAGCAACAGGTAGTGCCGTTGTCAGTGATTTATTGAATGTAGCATTATTCTTTGAATCAGATTTACACACATTGCCACCACATTTTGAATTAAAGACAGATAAAACAAGGGAAATGATGGATTCAGATGCAGAAATTAATATTAAAGAAAAATCCAATTTCTTTGTAGTAGTGAATCATGTCAAAGGTTCAATTGAAAATTTTGAAAATGAGTTAAAGGCAATATTACCATTTCACCGATCATTAAGAGTTGCAAATTACGATAATCAATCATATGCCGCTGTTATAGTTGGATTGGAATCATCACCGGAAGAATTAATCACTAAGCATGGATACGAAGTTGACAAAGTATACCCAGTAGAAGGAGTTTAATTATAATGAGAAGATGGCAAGGATTAGTAGAAGAGTTTAAAGCACATTTACCAGTAAATGAAAATACACCAAAATTAACATTGAACGAGGGAAATACACCACTCATTCATTGTGAAAATATGTCTAAAATACTAGGTATAGATTTATATGTGAAGTATGAAGGTGCCAATCCGACAGGTTCATTTAAAGATCGCGGTATGGTAATGGCTGTGACAAAAGCAAAAGAGCAAGGTAAGAAAATTGTAATATGCGCTTCGACTGGAAATACATCAGCGTCTGCAGCAGCATATGCAGCGAGAGCAGGTTTAAAAGCTATCGTCGTAATACCAGAAGGTAAAATTGCATTAGGTAAATTGTCGCAAGCAGTAATGTATGGTGCAGAAATCGTTTCTATTGAAGGAAACTTTGATGAAGCTTTAGAAATTGTAAAAGAAATTGCAAAAAGTGGCGAAATCGAGCTTGTAAACTCTGTCAATCCATTTAGAATCGAAGGACAAAAGACAGGCTCATTTGAAATTGTACAACAATTAGACGGTGAAGCACCTGATATTTTAGCGATTCCTGTAGGTAATGCAGGTAATATTACTGCATATTGGAAAGGCTTTAAAGAATATCATGAAGCTAAAGGATCACAATTGCCGAAAATGTTTGGCTTCCAAGCTGAAGGCGCATCACCAATTGTTCAAAATAAAGTCATTAAAAATCCTGAAACGATTGCAACTGCTATTCGAATTGGTAATCCTGCTAGTTGGGATAAGGCGACTAATGCTCTTAAAGAATCAAATGGATTAATAGATAGTGTTACTGATGATGAAATTCTAGAAGCATATCAGTTAATGACAACTAAAGAAGGTGTCTTTAGTGAACCAGCAAGTAATGCTTCTATTGCAGGTTTAATTAAATTGCATAGACAAGGTAAATTACCTCAAGGTAAAAAAGTAGTTGCTATTTTAACTGGTAATGGATTAAAAGATCCTGATACTGCTATTTCACTACTAGATAATCCGATAAAGCCATTGCCAAATGATAAAGATAGCATTATCGATTATATTAAAGGAGCTTTATAACATGTCGAATGTTTTGGAGTTAACAATTCCTGCATCAACAGCCAACCTTGGAGTTGGCTTTGATTCTATAGGTATGGCTTTAGATAAATTTTTGCATCTGTCTGTAAAGGAAACATCAGGGACAAAATGGAAATATATTTTCCATGATGATGCATCGAAGCAATTGCCTACTGACGAAACAAACTTTATTTATCATGTAGCACAACAAGTTGCTTCTAAATATAGTGTTGACTTGCCTAATTTATGTATCGAAATGAGAAGTGATATTCCATTGGCAAGAGGGTTAGGTTCGTCAGCTTCTGCTTTAGTAGGAGCTATATATATCGCAAATTATTTTGGTGACATCCAACTGTCTAAACATGAGGTATTACAATTAGCGACTGAAATCGAAGGACATCCTGATAATGTTGCGCCGACCATTTATGGTGGTTTAATCGCTGGATATTATAATGATGTCTCGAAAGAAACGTCAGTTGCACATATCGACATACCAGACGTGGATGTGATTGTAACGATACCAACTTATGAACTTAAAACAGAAGCATCAAGACGTGCTTTACCACAAAAATTAACACATAGTGAAGCGGTTAAAAGTAGTGCAATTAGTAATACAATGATTTGTGCATTAGCACAGCACAATTATGAATTAGCAGGTAAACTCATGCAACAAGATGGCTTTCATGAACCGTATCGTCAGCATTTAATTGCTGAATTTGATGAAGTGAAAACAATTGCTAGTCAACATAATGCCTATGCAACTGTAATTAGTGGTGCTGGACCAACTATTTTAATATTTAGTCGCAAAGAAAATAGTGGCGAATTAGTTCGCGCTTTAAATAGAAATGTAGTTACATGTCATTCTGAATTAGTAGATATTAATGTTAGTGGTGTTAAAGAACGAATTGTATACCAATAGACACTTTATATTGTAAAATAGTATTGAATGTGAAATAGAGAGGAGATTTAATGCGATATGACAAATTATAAAGTTGTCGTTTTAGATATGGATGACACATTGCTAAATTCAGATAATGTGATATCAGAAGAAACTGCAAATTATTTAACAGCAATTCAAGATGAAGGTTATTATGTTGTTTTAGCATCTGGTAGACCTACTGAAGGTATGATTCCAACTGCTAGAGATTTAAAATTACCTGAACATCATAGCTATATTATTAGTTATAACGGCAGTAAAACGATTAACATGACTAATGAAGAAGTAGAAGTAAGTAAATCGATTGGTAAGCAGGATTTCGATGAAATTGTAGATTATTGTCGAGATAGAGGATTTTTCGTTCTTACATATCATGATGGTCAAATTATATACGACAGCGAACATGAATATATGAATATTGAAGCGGAATTAACTGGTTTACCGATGAAACGTGTTGATGATATCAAAGCATATATTCAAGGCGATGTACCCAAGGTCATGGGTGTAGATTATGTAGCGAATATTACAGAAGCTAGAATTGATTTGAATGGTGTGTTCAATGATAATGTAGATGCTACGACAAGTAAGCCATTCTTCTTAGAATTTATGGCCAAAGATGTTTCAAAAGGTAATGCAATTAAAGCGTTATGTCACAAATTGGGATATTCGGTGGATCAAGTCATTGCTTTTGGTGATAGTATGAATGATAAATCAATGTTTGAAGTCGCAGGTCTAGCTATTGCTATGGGGAATGCATCAGATGAACTTAAGCAATATGCAGATGAAGTTACGTTGGATCATAATGAAAATGGTATTCCGCATGCGCTCAAAAAATTGTTATAAATTTTAAAATAAGCCTTAACACATGATATTTGAATAAGATTGAAATGCTCCTTTCAAAGTAGACATTGAAAAAATGAAAGCTTTGAAGGGAGCTTTATTTATGTGAAAATGACTTCAGTTATACTATAGAGTATTTGAAATACATATTTTAGATTAGTAATGATATCAAACGAATATAGTAGATGTATATTTTTTTAATAAATCAAGTATTAATTAGTCACGGAAGGTAGATAAATAAATTTGAATCATTCTGAATAATGACGAATGTATTAAAAAATGCAGTGACAATCTAACATTAATTGTTAAAATCACTGCAAGCATCTTGATTTTATTTAGCTGTTTGTGTCCAGTCATGCTTCCCTCTGAAGCGTTTTACATGAGCATATATTTGGTCAGCAGTATAATCTAAATTTGTATAAACTGTAATACTGAACGCTGATTGGTTTTCAGCAAATGATTCTTCGGAAAATAATTCCTTTAAGTGCGTAAATAAATCATTCATTTGTTTATGGTTTAAACCGGGATATTCCCTTAAAGTTCTTTTTAATAATTGTCCGTTCTTTTCTTCTAATGCTTGAACTACAATAACAAATCTCTCATCTTGCTTTAGTACATCATCAAATAAATTTGTTTGTCCAATCATTGAATTTCACCCCTGAAAAGTTATTGTTATCTATATTATACACGATATGCAAAATATCTAAAATAAAGAATGGTAACATGGTCATAATAAAATATAAACAGAATACTAGTTAATACACTTTATACTAGAAAAAGATATTAAAGTATATCTTGCTTTACACCATTAAAAAGCGGCAAATGCTATAGATAATCTAAAGCATCTGCCGTGTGAGAATTTATTTATTTTTGATTGTCATAATCGTGTGGTTTTAAATTAATTGTTTCTAGCTTTACAAATTTTGTTTTGTGAATGATTTTATGAATAAAGTAAATCGACACTAGAATGATTAAAGGTAAAAAGTTTTTAAAAGCATTTAACCATTGATCTTTTAAAATATATTCAACTGAGCCACCAAATAGCAAGAATAATAGCGTAGTGATGACAATGATTGGTCCTAATGGATAAAAAGGTGCTTTATATGGTAGGACCTTATTAGGATCTTGACCTTGTTTTTTAATAGCTTGTCGCAATCGTATTTGTGACCAAATGCTTGATCCCCAAACAACTATAATCATTGAACCAATAATTTCAAGTAAATTAAAAACGGCATTTGAATTAAAGTTTGCATAAATAATAACAATAACAACGACTGCATAAGTAGTTAATAATGCTCTTAAAGGTAACTTTGTTGTCTTGTTTAATTTACTTAAAAATTGGGGTGCTTTTTTGTCTGAACTTAAGGAATACAACATTCTTCCTGTTGTATAAACACCTGAATTTGCAGCGGATAATAATGAAGTTAAAATAACCGCGTTGATTACTGATGCTGCAAAGGCTATGCCTACTCTATCGAATACAATTGTAAATGGGCTTTGACTTATTGAACTACTTGCTCTTAATAATGATGGATCTGTGTACGGAATAATTGCACCAATTACTGCAATTGATAAGACATAGAATAAAAGAATACGCCAAAATACTTGTTTAATTGCCTTAGGCATAGACTTTTTAGGGTCATCTGATTCACCAGCAGTTACTGCAACTACTTCTGTACCACCAACCGAAAATCCGGCGACTAATAATACGCCTAAGAAACCAGAGATACCACCAACAAACGGTGCTTGGCCTTTTGTATAGTTTTCAAATCCATATGCATGACCACCTAAGATACCGAAAATCATTAAAAAGCCAAAAATAACGAATACGATAATTGTTAACACTTTAATCAATGATAACCAAAACTCAGTTTCTCCAAATGATTTTACAGAAAAAATGTTTAATAATAGTAAAATTGTAATAAAGATTAAGCTCCAAGTAATGGGGTGGAAAAATTTAAATGTGTCCCAGAAATAAAGCACATTTGACGCTACTATGACATCAACACTTGTAACTAATGACCACAATGCCCAATACAACCATCCCATGGTAAAGCCTAGAGATGAGTCAATAAAGCGTGTTGAATAAGAGCTGAATGAACCTGATACTGGATAAAATGTTGCCAACTCTCCAATTGATGACATTAAGAAATATAGCATGACACCAATAACAAGATAAGCGAGTATAGCGCCTCCAGGACCAGCTTGAGAAATGATATTACCAGTAGCTACAAATAGACCAGTCCCAATTGCACCGCCTATAGCAATCATGGAAATGTGTCTTGAGTTAAGACTACGGTTCATTTTATTATCTTCCATATTTAGTCTCCCATCTATTTAAATATACCCATTATTGTAAGCTTTTTAAGTGTACTATTCAATAACTATTTAGTGCTGTAAAGCGAAAAAATTAAAATTTTCTGATTTTTTAATCATTTTGAGCATGTTTAATTGTAATTTTGATGGGGTTAAATTATAATATGTATTAAATTATAATTATTATAAATTGTGGAGGGATGACTATGTCACAACAAGACAAAAAGTTAACTGGTGTTTTTGGGCATCCAGTATCAGATCGAGAAAATAGTATGACAGCAGGGCCTAGGGGACCTCTTTTAATGCAAGATATTTACTTTTTAGAGCAAATGTCCCAATTTGATAGAGAAGTAATACCAGAACGTCGAATGCATGCCAAAGGTTCTGGTGCATTTGGGACATTTACTGTAACTAAAGATATAACAAAATATACGAATGCTAAAATATTCTCTGAAATAGGTAAGCAAACCGAAATGTTTGCCCGTTTCTCTACTGTAGCAGGAGAACGTGGTGCTGCTGATGCGGAGCGTGACATTCGAGGATTTGCGTTAAAGTTCTACACAGAAGAAGGAAACTGGGATTTAGTAGGGAATAACACACCAGTATTCTTCTTTAGAGATCCAAAGCTATTTGTTAGTTTAAATCGCGCGGTGAAACGAGATCCTAGAACAAATATGAGAGATGCACAAAATAACTGGGATTTCTGGACGGGGCTTCCAGAAGCATTGCACCAAGTAACGATCTTAATGTCAGATAGAGGGATTCCTAAAGATTTACGTCACATGCATGGGTTCGGTTCACACACATACTCTATGTATAATGATTCTGGTGAACGTGTTTGGGTTAAATTCCATTTTAGAACGCAACAAGGTATTGAAAACTTAACTGATGAAGAAGCTGCTGAAATTATAGCAACAGATCGTGATTCATCTCAACGCGATTTATTCGAAGCCATTGAAAAAGGTGATTATCCAAAATGGACAATGTATATTCAAGTAATGACTGAGGAACAAGCTAAAAACCATAAAGATAATCCATTTGATTTAACAAAAGTATGGTATCACGATGAGTATCCTCTAATTGAAGTTGGAGAGTTTGAATTAAATAGAAATCCAGATAATTACTTTATGGATGTTGAACAAGCTGCGTTTGCACCAACTAATATTATTCCAGGATTAGATTTTTCTCCAGACAAAATGTTGCAAGGGCGTTTATTCTCATATGGCGATGCGCAAAGATATCGATTAGGAGTTAATCATTGGCAGATTCCTGTAAACCAACCTAAAGGTGTTGGTATTGAAAATATTTGTCCTTTTAGTAGAGATGGTCAAATGCGTGTAGTTGACAATAACCAAGGTGGAGGAACACATTATTATCCAAATAACCATGGTAAATTTGATTCTCAACCTGAATATAAAAAGCCACCATTCCCAACTGATGGATACGGCTATGAATATAATCAACGTCAAGATGATGATAATTATTTTGAACAACCAGGTAAATTGTTTAGATTACAATCAGAGGACGCTAAAGAAAGAATTTTTACAAATACAGCAAATGCAATGGAAGGCGTAACGGATGATGTTAAACGACGTCATATTCGTCATTGTTACAAAGCTGACCCAGAATATGGTAAAGGTGTTGCAAAAGCATTAGGTATTGATATAAATTCTATTGATCTTGAAACTGAAAATGATGAAACATACGAAAACTTTGAAAAATAAATTTGATATGTAGTTTCTATATTGCGTAGTTGAGCAGTTTATGATATCATAATAAATCGTAAAGATTCCTAACAAGAGAGGGTGTTTAACGTGCGCGTAAACGTAACATTAGCATGCACAGAATGTGGCGATCGTAACTATATCACTACTAAAAATAAACGTAATAATCCTGAGCGTATTGAAATGAAAAAATATTGCCCAAGATTAAACAAATATACGTTACATCGTGAAACTAAGTAATTCTTATCATTCAAATACGACGATTTGAAAATAAAGCGGGCTTACCTATTATATTGGGGAGCTCGCTTTTTTATGAAATTTTTGTAAAGAGTGATTAATGAATTGAGTTTCATCGGTAGAACAATATATGATTGTATTAGTTGTTACTTTATTAAAATTTGAGAATTTTTATAGAAGGAAATAGATTGCTGATTTTATAAAGTCACTTTGTTAGCGAATGCTTGAAAGAATATTTAATATATTAGAATTTAAAATTTCAAAGCGGAATTTAATAAGTACGAAGTAATTGTGGATATGTTTTATAAATGTTCGATAATACACTTTAATCTTAAATATGATGGTTTAGAAAATGATTTAACAAAGAAATGAAACTTTACTGTTGAATTATGTGAGGATTGTGTTATTATATAAATCGTAATAATTACGATTTGATAAAAAGTGAGGTAACTATATATGGCTAAGAAATCTAAAATAGCAAAAGAGAGAAAAAGAGAAGAGTTAGTAAATAAATATTACGAATTACGTAAAGAGTTAAAAGCAAAAGGTGATTACGAAGCGTTAAGAAAATTACCAAGAGATTCATCACCTACACGTTTAACTAGAAGATGTAAAGTAACTGGAAGACCTAGAGGTGTATTACGTAAATTTGAAATGTCTCGTATTGCGTTTAGAGAACATGCGCACAAAGGGCAAATTCCAGGTGTTAAAAAATCAAGTTGGTAAAATCAAATTTCGTACTTTAGCCCATTTACAATATCAATAAAACAATGTACAGTATATACGAATGCTATAAACTGAATGTTTTCTCATATTAATAAGGAAACATTCGGTTTTTAATTTGCATTTAAAAATAATTAGTTTTTAAAGGGGCTATTTAAAGTGAAAATATTTGATTACGAAGATATTCAATTAATACCTAATAAATGCATAGTTGAAAGTAGGTCTGAATGTGATACAACAATCCAATTTGGTCCGAAAAAATTCAAGCTACCTGTAGTTCCTGCAAATATGCAAACAGTTATGAATGAGAAATTAGCGAAATGGTTTGCTGAAAATGATTACTTTTATATCATGCATCGTTTTGATGAAGAAGCAAGAATACCTTTTATAAAACATATGCAAAATTCAGGCTTATTTGCATCTATTTCAGTTGGTGTAAAGAAAGCGGAATTTGATTTTATTGAAAAGTTAGCTCAAGAAAAATTAATCCCCGAATATATTACAATAGATATTGCGCATGGTCACTCAGATTCAGTGATAAACATGATTAAACATATAAAAAACCATATACCTGATAGTTTTGTTATTGCTGGTAATGTTGGTACGCCAAAAGGTGTTAGAGAATTAGAAAATGCTGGTGCTGATGCTACCAAAGTCGGTATAGGTCCTGGTAGAGTTTGTATTACAAAGATTAAAACAGGTTTTGGTACTGGTGGTTGGCAGTTAGCGGCATTAAACATATGTAGTAAAGCAGCTCGTAAACCTTTGATTGCCGATGGTGGTATAAGAACGCATGGCGACATTGCTAAATCAATTAGATTTGGTGCATCAATGGTCATGATTGGTTCATTATTTGCGGCACACGAAGAATCACCTGGTGAAACTGTAGAACTTGATGGTAAACAGTATAAAGAATATTTTGGTAGTGCATCTGAATTTCAAAAAGGCGAACATAAAAATGTAGAAGGTAAAAAAATGTTTGTAGAACATAAGGGTTCATTAATGGATACCTTAAAAGAAATGCAACAAGATTTACAAAGCTCAATTTCATATGCCGGTGGAAAAGACTTGAAATCATTACGTACTGTAGATTATGTTATTGTTAGAAACTCTATTTTCAACGGTGATAGAGATTAATATTTATAGTAGGTGATGTAAATTAAAAAATTCATAGTAACTGTTGTTGCGTTTTTATCAATTATTATTATTGCGCCAATAACAGAATTTAAACCATTCATTCATTTACAAAATGAAGTAAGACAATATATTGACATTCACATCAATAAAGAAACAATTTCTGCGGAAAATAAATTGGATACGCCTAAGAAACAACAATTTGCCTTTAATAATATTCAGATGAATATGTCAAAGTCAGATGTTGAGAAAACATTGAATAAACCAAAAAGAGTTACATTTAATGAATATGGCACGAAGTGGTATACGTATTATGATGACGATTACAATAATTTTATCATGGTAAGCTATATTAAAGATAAAGTAAATGCGTTATATACAAATCAAAATATCATTACTTCAAAATCAAAAATTAAATACAATACACCGAAATCGGTTGTAATACAAAGATTAGGCGAACCAGAGACAGAGATTGTTAAAGGTAGAGTGCGTTACGAACAAAATAATAAAGAATATGATGTTTTCCATAAAAATCACATTTATACGACGGTATTTTATGATAAGCATCGACGTAATAATGTAACAGCTGTTTTACAAGTAAGTGATGCTATGGAAAATAGATTAAAAGAACAATATGGAGCACCTTCGAAATCGCTTGCAGATAGTTTTGAACTACAAAATTTTGATTTAGTTAATGCTGAAAGAAAACAACATCAATTATCTACATTGAAGTATTCTAAACAGAATTCTGAAACTGCTCGTAAGCATAGTAAAGATATGGCCAACAATCATTATTTTGATCATACAAATTTAAAAGGTCAATCACCATTTGATCGATTGAAAAAAGATGGTATTACATTTAACTCAGCCGGAGAGAATTTAGCATATGGTCAAGTTAGTAGTATCTATGCACATCAAGGATTAATGAATTCTATTGGTCACAGAAAAAATATTTTAAATGATACGTTTAAAATATTAGGTGTTGGTGTTGATTTTAATGATGAAAAACAACCTTTTTGGACAGAAAATTATACTGGTTAATGTTTTTGGCATGAGATTAAAGGGTAATGTTTGTCTGTAAGGAAGTAGATAAACATGATGACAACAGATAAACCAAAAGATGCGGATATAGTTGAACGCGTCAAAGATATACTTAATAAAAAAGAAAGAAAAAATAATAATGGCTCGCTCCTGTAAATTATTACGGGGGCGAGTTTTAATTTGTGTAACATTTTGCAGAAATCTGTAATTCAAAATTTATATTAAAGAATGAGATTATCTAACAATTCGCAATTTCTGTTTGAACTGAATTTAGATTAGAATAAATAAAACCTCTTGAAAACGTAACTTTTTCAAGAGGTCCAAAATTTATAAAAATGAGGGCTTAACAATTACGATAATATATAACGGTTTAAAATATTACATTTCGCGGTACAAACCAATTACTTTCCCAATTACAGCAACATTGTCTAGGTAAATTGGCTCCATTGTACTATTTTCAGGTTGTAATCGATAACGATTTTTTTCTTTATAGAAGCGTTTGACAGTTGCTTCATCTTCCTCGGTCATAGCAACAATAATGTCTCCATTTTCTGCTATGGTTTGACTGCGAACAATTACTTTGTCTCCGTCTAATATACCAGCCTCAATCATACTGTCGCCTACGACGTTTAATATGAATATGTCGCTATTGTGTGTCGATGTTAAGTGTTCAGGTAATGGAAAATATTCTTCAATATTTTCTACTGCGGTAATAGGAACACCTGCTGTGACTTTACCAATAACTGGCACATGAATCGTTTCTTCCATATTAATATTATCACTTGTTTGATCACTTACAATTTCTATAGCACGTGGTTTCGTCGGATCTCTTCTTATATAGCCTTTTTCTTCAAGACGTGAAAGGTGACCATGAACAGTTGAACTGGATGCTAAGCCAACTGCTTCACCAATTTCGCGAACACTAGGCGGATAACCTTTCATTTGAACAACTTGTTTAATATAGTTATATATTTCGCTTTGTCGTTTTGTTAATTCTCTCATATATAGGCACTCCCTAAATTAATTTATATACAGTATATCATTAATTCACAACCAAAACAAACATTTGTTCGTTAAAATATTGACAGAGAACATAAGTTCTGATAAATTACTAATACAAACAAATGTTCTAGGAGTGAAAATGATGTTTTACAATAAATATAAAAACGTATCAACATATATCATCATATTTTTAGTTTCAAGTGCAGCCTTTGCAATATTCTTGTTAAGTGCGAACATTAGTGCTCACTCGGAACAAGTGTACGAAATGACTGACCATCAAATTAAGAACAATACGATAAATAAAGCATACGAACATAAAGACCCTACAAACAATAGCGAACAAAGAGATGGGAAAGTGTTCGCTTTAATAAATTGATACATTGTCACAACGTTATTTTGCCTATTTTTGCGAAATAGCGTTTTTTATTACTTTTTTGCTGATCTTAAATTTGTTATATTTTGTTAAAGTATTATAATGATTGAATAAACAAATTGAAGGTAGGTTTTTTAATTGAGTAATTCTGATTTGAATATCGAAAGAATTAACGAGTTAGCTAAAAAGAAAAAAGAAGTAGGATTAACTCAAGAAGAAGCAAAGGAGCAAACAGCCTTAAGAAAAGCTTATCTTGAGAGTTTTAGAAAAGGGTTTAAACAACAAATTGAAAATACTAAAGTAATTGATCCAGAAGGTAATGATGTAACACCTGAAAAAATTAAAGAGATACAACAAAAAAGAGATAATAAAAATTAAATCACAAATCTGTAAAGAATTTTCTGACATTATAACTTGAAATAAGTATTTTACTTATCTTTTTATTTTAAAATAAGTTATAATGTATTTGATAAAATTGAAGAAGGGAAGATACACAAGATGTTTAATGAAAAAGATCAATTAGCTGTTGATACGCTACGTGCACTAAGTATCGACACAATCGAAAAAGCGAATTCTGGTCATCCAGGATTACCTATGGGAGCTGCCCCAATGGCTTACACTTTGTGGACACGTCATCTGAATTTTAATCCACAATCTAAAGATTACTTCAATAGAGACCGTTTCGTATTATCTGCAGGGCATGGTTCAGCATTATTGTATAGCTTGTTACATGTTTCTGGTAGTTTAGAATTAGAAGAATTAAAGCAATTTAGACAATGGGGTTCTAAAACACCAGGTCATCCTGAATACAGACATACAGATGGTGTAGAAGTTACTACCGGACCACTTGGACAAGGTTTTGCTATGTCAGTAGGATTAGCTTTAGCAGAAGATCACCTAGCAGGGAAATTTAATAAAGAAGGATATAATGTTGTAGATCATTACACATATGTATTAGCTTCTGACGGTGATTTAATGGAAGGTATATCGCATGAAGCAGCTTCATTTGCTGGACATAATAAATTAAGTAAATTAGTTGTTTTATACGATTCAAATGATATTTCATTAGATGGCGAATTAAACAAAGCTTTTTCTGAAAACACAAAAGCTCGTTTTGAAGCATATGGTTGGAATTACTTACTAGTTAAAGATGGTAATGATTTAGAAGAAATTGATAAAGCGATTACTACAGCTAAATCTCAAGAAGGACCAACGATTATTGAAGTTAAAACAACAATCGGATTTGGTTCACCGAATAAAGCAGGAACTAATGGTGTTCATGGGGCACCTTTAGGTGAAGTTGAAAGAAAATTAACATTCGAAAATTACGGTTTAGATCCTGAAAAACGTTTTAATGTTTCAGAAGAGGTATACGAAATTTTCCAAAATACTATGTTAAAACGTGCTAATGAAGATGAATCTCAATGGAATTCATTATTAGAAAAATATGCAGAAACATATCCTGAATTAGCAGAAGAATTTAAATTAGCGATTAGTGGTAAATTGCCTAAAAATTATAAGGATGAATTACCACGTTTTGAACTGGGTCATAATGGTGCATCTCGTGCTGATTCTGGTACTGTTATTCAAGCAATCAGTAAAACTGTCCCTTCATTCTTTGGTGGATCAGCAGACCTTGCTGGTTCAAACAAATCCAATGTAAATGATGCAACTGATTATAGTTCTGAAACACCTGAAGGTAAAAATGTGTGGTTTGGTGTACGTGAATTTGCTATGGGTGCTGCTGTAAATGGTATGGCTGCACATGGAGGTTTACATCCATATGGTGCAACATTCTTCGTATTTAGTGATTATTTAAAACCAGCGTTACGTTTATCATCAATTATGGGATTAAATGCAACGTTCATCTTCACACATGATTCAATTGCAGTAGGTGAAGATGGTCCTACTCATGAACCAATTGAGCAATTAGCTGGATTAAGAGCCATTCCAAATATGAATGTTATCCGTCCTGCTGATGGTAATGAAACAAGAGTAGCATGGGAAGTTGCCTTAGAATCTGAATCTACACCTACTTCATTAGTATTGACACGTCAAAACTTACCGGTATTAGATGTACCAGAAGATGTAGTTGAAGAAGGCGTTCGAAAAGGTGCCTATACAGTTTATGGCTCTGAAGAGACACCAGAATTCCTATTATTAGCTTCAGGTTCAGAAGTTAGTCTTGCAGTTGAAGCTGCTAAAGATCTTGAAAAACAAGGTAAATCAGTACGTGTTGTTTCAATGCCTAACTGGAATGCATTTGAACAACAATCTGAAGAATATAAAGAATCAGTTATTCCATCAAGCGTAACAAAACGTGTTGCGATTGAAATGGCTTCACCGCTTGGATGGCATAAATATGTAGGTACTGCAGGTAAAGTTATTGCTATTGACGGCTTTGGCGCAAGTGCACCTGGCGATTTAGTAGTTGAAAAATATGGATATACAAAAGAAAATATCTTAAACCAAGTTATGAGCTTATAAGAATAATTTATAAAGCGAGTATGTTTAGAAGTCTAGGATGCATAATCTTAGGCTTCTTTTAAAGTGTTGAAATTTAGAGTATAGCACTTAAACTACATCATAAGTGATAAGTTATGAAAGTATACTATTTCAGATTAATCTTTAAAAGCTCTGTTATAACAGCATGATTTTTGATATTATTTTTAGTATCGATATTAAAATACTTGAATAAACTAGTTCTTGAAATAATGTGATGAATTTAGTAAAATTCAGTAGGATAAAGAAAGCGGGTGAAACAATGGCAACTTGGTTAGCAATTATTTTTATAGTAGCTGCATTAATTTTAGGTTTAATTGGAGGTTTCCTTTTAGCTAGAAAATATATGATGGACTACTTGAAGAAAAACCCACCAATCAACGAAGAAATGCTTCGTATGATGATGATGCAAATGGGTCAAAAACCTTCTCAGAAGAAAATTAATCAAATGATGACGATGATGAATAAAAATATGGATCAAAATATGAAGAGTGCGAAAAAGTAAATTCGCAATTGATAGAGGCTATTTTCCAGATATGGAAATGGCCTCTTTTTATAATCAAATTAATAAGAATAAATATGTTTATTAAAATTAAAGTTAACAAAATGACGAATAGACTGAGAAATGCTATAATTCATTTTGTATGATTTACAGAGAGTTTATTTAACGAGAAGGTGTCTGCGTGCTCTATTTAATATTTTCAATCATTGTAGCTTTATTTATGGGAACTATAGTTATAGTTATTCGTATGAAAGCTCAAAATTATCCGGTAAATGAGAAAAAAATAGTTTTGCCACCGTTTTTTATGGCGACCGGTGCATTGATGTACGTCGTTCCATATTTTAGGCTAACAGGATCGGAAATGCTAGAAGCCTTTATAATTGGTTTGCTTTTTTCTACAGTTCTAATTTGGACTTCTCGATTTGAAGTCAAAGGTACAGAAATTTATATGAAACGATCTAAAGCATTTCCAGTTATTTTGATTTCATTACTTATCATTCGTACTGTGATGAAAATATTCATTAGTAATGAAATAGATCCTGGAGAATTAGGCGGCATGTTCTTTTTATTAGCATTCTGTATGATTGTTCCTTGGAGAGCAGCAATGCTATATAAATACAAAAAACTAAAGAAAACATTAATCAATTAATTACTTTTAAAACCACTTGTGATCGACTTCTAAATCAGTCAATGAGTGGTTTTAATTTTACTTGAAAAGGTGAAATGATTATATTAAAATAAAAGCGAACAAATGTTCTATATGGAGGCAGTAATGAAAATTATACATACAGCAGACTGGCACTTAGGGAAAATATTAAATGGCAAACAGCTTTTAGAAGATCAAGCGTATATTTTAGATATGTTCGTAGAAAAAATGAAAGAAGAAGAACCTGATATCATTGTGATAGCTGGAGATTTATATGACACAACATATCCAAGTAAAGATGCAATCATGTTATTAGAACAAGCGATTGGAAAGTTAAATTTAGAACTGCGTATACCAATAATTATTATTAGTGGAAATCACGATGGTAAAGAGAGGTTAAACTATGGGGCGAGTTGGTTTGAACATAATCAGTTATTTATAAGAACAGATTTTACATCGATTAATTCACCAATAGAGATAAATGGGGTTAATTTTTATACACTCCCTTATGCTACTGTGAGCGAAATGAAACACTACTTTGAAGATGACACCATTGAAACACATCAACAGGGAATTACGCGCTGTATTGAAACAATAGCACCGGAAATTGATGAAGATGCCGTCAATATTTTAATTAGTCATCTGACTGTTCAAGGTGGAAAGACATCTGATTCTGAAAGACCATTAACTATTGGAACGGTTGAATCAGTTCAGAAAGGTGTTTTTGATATATTTGATTATGTCATGCTAGGTCACTTGCATCATCCATTTAGTATAGAAGACGACAAAATTAAATATAGTGGCTCCTTATTGCAGTATTCATTTTCGGAAGCGGGTCAAGCTAAAGGGTATAGACGTGTAACAATTAATGATGGCATTATTAACGATGTATTTATTCCTCTTAAGCCACTTAGACAATTGGAAATTATCTCAGGCGAATATAATGATGTTATTAATGAAAAAGTTCATGTGAAAAATAAAGATAATTATTTACATTTTAAACTTAAAAATATGTCTCATATTACTGATCCAATGATGAGTTTAAAACAAATTTATCCTAATACTTTAGCGCTGACGAATGAAACTTTTAATTACAATGAAGAAAATAATGCTATAGAAATAAGTGAAAAAGATGACATGTCAATTATCGAAATGTTTTATAAACATATAACTGATAAAGAATTATCGGATATCCAATCTAAAAAGATAAAAAATATTTTAGAAAACGAATTGAGAAAGGAGGATTAATGAATGAAACCATTACATTTAAAGTTGAATAATTTCGGCCCCTTTTTAAAAGAAGAAATTGATTTTTCTAAAATTGATAATAATGAATTGTTTTTAATAAGTGGTAAGACTGGATCGGGTAAAACAATGATTTTTGATGCAATGACTTATGCCTTGTTTGGTAAAGCATCAACTGAACAAAGAGAAGAAAATGATTTGAGAAGTCATTTCGCTGATGGTAAACAGCCGATGTCAGTAACATTTGAATTTCAATTAAATCATCGAATTTATAAAGTGCATAGACAAGGCCCTTATATCAAAGAAGGTAATACAACAAAAACGAACGCTAAATTTGATGTATTTGAGATGGTGGATGGCAAGTATGAAATTAGAGAAAGTAAAGTAATTTCAGGTACCCAATTCATTATTGAATTATTAGGAGTAAATGCAGATCAATTCCGACAATTGTTTATTTTGCCTCAAGGTGAATTCAAACGCTTTTTAATATCAAACAGTCGTGAAAAGCAAGGGATATTAAGAACACTGTTTGACAGTGAAAAATTTGAAGCTATACGAGAAATATTAAAAGAAGAAGTAAAAAAAGAAAAAGCTCAAATCGAGAATAGATATCAACAAATTGACCTTTTATGGCAAGAAATTGAATCATTTGATGATGACAATATAAAAGGCTTATTAGAGGTTGCCACTCAACAGATAGACAAATTGATTGAAAATATACCACTTTTACAAGCTAGGTCGAAAGAAATACTAGCATCTGTAAATGAAAGTAAAGAAACTGCTATTAAAGAATTTGAAATAATAGAAAAGAAAACATTAGAAAATAATATATTAAAAGATAATATTAATCAACTCAACAAAAATAAAATTGATTTCGTTCAATTGAAAGAACAACAACCTGAAATAGAGGGAATTGAAGCTAAGTTAAAGTTGTTACAAGATATTACAAACCTATTGAATTATATTGAAAATAGAGAAAAAATTGAAACTAAAATTGCTAATAGCAAAAAAGATATTTCTAAAACCAATAATAAAATATTGAATCTTGATTGTGATAAGCGAAACATAGACAAAGAGAAAAAAATGTTAGAAGAAAATGGAGATTTAATTGAAAGTAAAATCTCTTTTATTGATAAAACTAGAGTATTATTTAACGATATTAATAAGTATCAACAAAGTTATCTCAATATTGAACGCTTGAGAACTGAGGGTGAACAATTAGGTGATGAATTAAATGATCTAATTAAAGGTTTAGAAACGGTCGAAGATTCAATAGGTAATAACGAAAGTGATTACGAGAAAATTATCGAACTAAATAATACGATAACGAACATAAATAATGAAATTAATATAATTAAAGAAAATGAAAAAGCTAAAGCTGAATTAGATAAACTATTAGGTAGTAAGCAAGAGTTAGAGAATCAAATTAATGAAGAAACATCTATATTGAAGAATCTCGAAATAAAATTAGATCGCTACGATAAAACAAAATTGGACTTAAATGATAAAGAAAGCTTTATAAGTGAAATTAAATCTGCTGTAAATATTGGAGATCAATGTCCGATATGTGGTAATGAAATTCAGGATTTAGGGCATCATATTGATTTTGACAGTATTGCTAAACGTCAAAATGAAATTAAAGAAATTGAAGCAAATATCCACGCTATAAAATCGAATATTGCTGTGCATAATTCTGAAATTAAATTTGTTAATGAAAAAATATCGAATATTAATATTAAAACGCAAAGTGATTTTTCACTTGAAGTATTGAATAAGCGTCTGCTAGAAAATGAAAATGCATTGAATAATCAAAGAGATCTTAATAAATTTATAGAACAAATGAAAGAAGAAAAAGATAATCTAACGTTGCAAATTCATAATAAACAATTGCGTCTAAATAAAAATGAATCTGAGTTGAAATTATGTCGAGATCTCATCACTGAATTTGAAACACTCTCGAAATATAATAATATCACTAATTTTGAGGTGGATTATAAGAAGTATGTTCAAGATGTGAATCAGCATCAAGAACTCTCAAAGGAGATTGAAGATAAGTTAATGCAATTGTCTCAAAGAAAGTCAATTGAGCAAAATAATCTAAATCATTATGAAAATCAACTAGAAACTTACAATAATGACTTAGAATTGAATGAACAGTCTATTGAAATGGAAATGTCGAGGCTGAATTTAACTGATGACAATGATATAGATGAAATAATAGCCTGGAGGGGCGAGCAAGAGGAATTAGAGCAGAAAAGGGATACTTATAAAAAACGTTATCATGAATTTGAAATGGAAATAGCTAGGTTAGAATCATTAACTAAGGATAAAGAGTTATTGGACTCTGATAAATTAAAAGATGAATATGAGCTAAAAAAAGGAAAGATGAATACACTGATAGATGAATACTCTGCTGTTCATTATCAATGTCAAAATAATATTAATAAAACACAATCTATAGTTTCGCATATTAATTACTTAAATCAAGAATTAAAGGATCAACAAGAAATATTTCAATTGGCTGAAATTGTCAGTGGTAAGAATAACAAAAATCTTACATTGGAAAACTTTGTCTTAATTTACTATTTAGATCAAATTATTGCTCAAGCAAATCTGAGATTAGCA
The DNA here is from genome assembly GCF_017151845.1 of Staphylococcus sp. EG-SA-17. Taxonomy (NCBI): domain Bacteria; kingdom Bacillati; phylum Bacillota; class Bacilli; order Caryophanales; family Staphylococcaceae; genus Staphylococcus; species Staphylococcus sp. EG-SA-17. The sequence continues at coordinate 9,379 of NZ_JACVZO010000021.1, read as the reverse complement.
ACAATGTCAGATAATCGATACCAACTAATTAGGCGAGAAGCGGTTTCTCATGGTCTTAGTGGCCTAGAAATTGATGTATTTGATTTGCATTCAAATAAGTCTAGACATATTAGCTCGTTATCAGGTGGAGAAACTTTCCAATCGTCGCTTGCATTAGCTTTAGGGTTAAGCGAAATTGTACAGCAGCAATCAGGAGGTATTTCACTAGAATCAATATTTATTGATGAAGGATTCGGTACATTAGATCAAGAAACGCTTGAAACAGCGTTAGACACTTTATTAAATCTTAAATCAACTGGTAGAATGGTTGGGATTATTTCACATGTGAGCGAATTGAAAAATAGAATACCTTTAGTTTTAGAAGTGAAATCAGATCAATATCAGAGTTCAACAAGATTCAAAAGAAATTAAAACATAAAAAATAGAGATGGTACTTTGGAATGTATAGAACAACCTTAGCCCATCTCTTTTTATTTAAAAATTATTTTTTCTCACGTAATAAATCTCTGATTTCAGTTAATAACACAACATTTTCTTCCACAACTGCTTCTTCTTCGGCTTCTTCTTTCTTCATTAATGTATTTGCAATCTTAACAAAGATGAATAAAGCAAACGCGATGATAATAAAGTCGATAACAGATTGGATAAATAAACCGTATTTAATACCCCAGAATGACCATTCTTTAGCAAAATCAACTGATCCGAAAATTTTACCAATTAATGGCATAATGATATTTTCTACTAATGAAGATATAATCTTGTTGAAAGCTGCACCCATCACAACAGCAATTGCTAAATCTAAGACGTTACCTTTTAAGGCGAACTCTTTGAATTCTTTTAACATTACACTCAACCTCTCTTTTTTAAATGTAACCTCAATTATACAACAAATAAAAAAATTAGAAAATAGATTATTCAAGAAAATTTGATTATCGCAAAGACCTTTGTTATCCTATAAAGGTGCGTGAGTTATTGAATAAAATGTTTAGATAATATTTTTATTCTACTACATAAAATTAAATATAGAATTGAAGGGAGTAATTAATTATGAATTCTTCTTCACCAGAGAATCCAAATGGAAAGAAGTGTTCACCAGTCTTCATCTATAGTGCAATTGTTGTTGCTATAGTCGTATTACTTGGTGCATTTTTACCTGAACAATTCAACTATGTTACCAATAATATTAAAATGTGGATTACAGAAAAGTTAGGTTGGTATTATCTTATTCTTACTACGATTATCGTTTTCTTCTGTATATTCCTTATTTTTAGTCCTATTGGAAAACTTAAACTAGGTAAACCAAATGACAAACCTGAGTTTAATACAATTTCATGGTTTGCTATGTTGTTTAGTGCTGGTATGGGGATAGGTTTGGTGTTTTATGGTGCAGCTGAACCGATGGCGCACTTTGCTACGCCACCTACAGCAGATCCCAAAACTACTGAAGCTTATACTGAAGCTCTACGTTCAACATTTTTCCATTGGGGATTCCATGCTTGGGCTGTTTATGGTGTTGTTGCGTTAGCGTTGGCATATTCGCAATTCCGTAAAGGTGAACCAGGTTTATTATCTAGAACTTTACGTCCTCTTTTAGGTGATAAAGTAGAAGGTCCTATTGGGATTTTTATTGACGTTTTATCTGTATTTGCGACAATCGTTGGGGTAGCCGTTTCGTTAGGTATGGGTGCTCTACAAATTAATGGTGGTTTACATTACTTGTTCAATGTTCCAAACAATACGTTTGTACAAGCGATTATCATCATTGTTGTTACTATCTTATTTATAGCAAGTGCATGGTCTGGATTAAGTAAAGGTATTCAATACTTAAGTAACTTGAACATTGGTTTAGGTACTATTTTAATGGTAGCTGCTTTAATTGTTGGACCAACTGTTCTTATTTTAAATATGTTAACTAGCTCTACGGGTAGTTTACTAAACACATTCTTGTTTAATAGTTTTGATACAGCAGCTTTAAATCCTCAAAAACGTGAATGGATGTCTTCATGGACACTTTATTACTGGGGTTGGTGGTTAAGTTGGAGCCCATTCGTTGGAGTGTTTATTGCACGAGTTTCAAAAGGACGTTCAATTAGAGAGTTCATTTCTGGTGTCTTGCTAGTTCCAGCAATTGTTAGTTTTGTTTGGTTTAGTGTCTTTGGTGTATTAGGCATCGAGACAGGTAAGAAACACAAAGAAATTTTTGATATGACTCCTGAAACACAGCTATTTGGAGTGTTTAATCATGTGCCATTTGGCATTGTTTTATCGTTGATTGCATTATTATTAATTGCATCATTCTTTATTACATCTGCTGACTCAGCAACATTTGTATTAGGAATGCAAACAACATTTGGTTCATTAAATCCATCTAGTATGGTAAAAGTTGTTTGGGGAATTTCACAGGCCTTAATAGCATTTGTACTTTTATTAGCTGGTGGCGGTAACGGCGCTGAAGCTTTAAATGCGATTCAAAGTGCTGCAATTATAAGTGCATTCCCATTCTCCTTTGTCGTCATACTCATGATGGTAAGTTTCTACAAGGATGCGAACCAGGAACGTAAATTCCTAGGTTTAACATTGACTCCGAATAAACATCGCTTACAAGAATATATCAAGAGTCAACAAGAAGATTATGAATCTGACATTCTTGAAAAGCGTCAGTCACGTAGAAATATAGAGAAAAAAGATAACTAATAAAATTTAGTTAAGTATTTAAATAACAAGTAGTATGTCATTCTAGTAGCTAGAACAGATATACTACTTGTTTGTTTTTGTGGAAAATTGAGTATATTCAAAAGGATAAGAACGAGAATTTCGTTATTAAACTACGAATTCTCGATTTTTTTATATTTTAAGATAGGTTTATTTCTGACAACTTAATAGAAAGGGGTTTGACAAAGCTAAAGTGAAGTTTGACGGTATAAACGCAAATTAACTATACTTTTATAAAAAATTAACTCAGGCTGGGACATAAATCAATATTCTATACTCTACGAAGTTATATTGGCAGTAGTTGACTGAACGAAAATGCGCTTGTAACAAGCTTTTTTCAATTCTAGTCAGGGGCCCCAACACAGAGAATTTCGAAAAGAAATTCTACAGGCAATGCGAGTTGGGGTGAGGGCCCCAACACAGAAGCTGATGAAAAGTCAGCTTACAATAATGTGCAAGTTGGGGTGGGACGACGAAATAAATTTTGCGAAAATATCATTTCTGTCCCACTCCCATCAAAAGAATGACATTGAAAAGAAATATTAAAGTTTGGCGCTATAATTTTCTTTCTGCTCAATGAAATAATACGTTTGAAAATTGAATTGAATCATTCGCGAAATTGATAATTATTCTCAATTAATAAAAAATACTTATTACACCTTACTTGTATGATAAGTTTTGCTTATATACTCTGATTAAAAAGTCAAAACCTAAATTAAGCGTTTTCTAAGCATGATGAGTTGTTTATCAATAAATATAATAATACAATTTAATCAAGGCATATAAATATAAAAATGTATCAAGGGGGATCATTAAATGGCTGCAAATTTTAAAGAGCAATCAAAAAAACATTTTGACTTGAATGGCCAAAGTTATACTTACTATGATTTAAAAGCTGTAGAAGAGCAAGGTATTACTAAAGTTTCCAATTTACCTTATTCAATTCGTGTTTTGTTAGAATCTTTACTTCGTCAAGAAGATGATTTTGTAATTACAGACGATCATATTAAAGCTTTAAGTCAGTTTGGAAAAGATGGAAATGAAGGCGAGGTACCATTTAAACCTTCTCGTGTTATTTTACAAGATTTCACAGGTGTACCAGCCGTAGTTGATTTAGCTTCTTTACGTAAAGCAATGGATGACGTTGGGGGAGATATTACTAAAATTAATCCAGAAGTACCGGTGGATTTAGTTATTGACCACTCAGTTCAAGTGGATAGCTATGCAAATCCAGAAGCTCTTGAACGTAATATGAAATTAGAATTTGAACGTAACTATGAACGTTATCAGTTTTTAAATTGGGCAACGAAAGCATTTGATAATTACAATGCAGTTCCTCCTGCAACTGGAATAGTTCACCAAGTTAACTTAGAATATTTAGCAAGTGTTGTACATGTTCGTGATGTAGATGGTGAAAAAACTGCATTTCCAGATACATTAGTTGGTACTGATTCACATACAACAATGATAAATGGTATTGGCGTACTAGGATGGGGTGTTGGTGGTATTGAAGCTGAAGCTGGAATGCTTGGACAACCTTCTTATTTCCCAATTCCAGAGGTTATTGGTGTACGACTAGTAAATTCATTACCACAAGGCGCAACAGCAACTGATTTAGCGTTAAGAGTAACTCAAGAGCTACGTAAAAAAGGTGTTGTTGGTAAATTTGTGGAGTTCTTTGGTCCAGGTGTACAACATTTACCACTAGCAGACCGTGCTACAATTGCAAACATGGCACCAGAGTATGGAGCAACTTGCGGATTCTTCCCAGTTGATGATGAATCTCTTAAATATATGAAGTTAACTGGTAGATCAGACGAACATATCGCGCTAGTAAAAGAATATTTGAAACAAAACCATATGTTCTTTGATGTTGAGAAAGAAGATCCTAATTATACAGATGTTATCGAATTGGATTTATCAACAGTTGAAGCATCGCTTTCAGGACCAAAACGTCCTCAAGATTTAATTTTCTTAAGTGATATGAAATCATCATTTGAAAATTCTGTAACAGCTCCAGCAGGCAACCAAGGACACGGTTTAGATAAAAGTGAATTTGATAAGAAAGCTGAAATTAACTTTAAAGATGGATCAAAAGCTACAATGAAAACAGGTGATATTGCAATAGCAGCAATTACATCATGTACAAATACATCTAACCCTTATGTAATGTTAGGTGCAGGTTTAGTTGCTAAAAAAGCAGTTGAAAAAGGCTTGAAAGTTCCTGAATACGTTAAAACTTCTCTAGCACCAGGATCAAAAGTTGTTACCGGATATTTAAGAGATGCTGGCTTACAACCTTATTTAGATGATTTAGGCTTCAACTTGGTTGGTTATGGATGTACAACTTGTATCGGTAATTCAGGTCCTTTATTACCAGAAATTGAAAAAGCGATTGCTGATGAGGACCTATTAGTGACATCTGTATTATCTGGTAACCGTAACTTTGAAGGTCGTATCCATCCTCTTGTTAAAGCCAATTACCTAGCTTCACCACAGTTAGTTGTTGCTTATGCATTAGCTGGAACGGTTGATATTGATTTACAGAATGAACCTATTGGTAAAGGTAATGACGGTGAAGATGTATATTTGAAAGATATTTGGCCATCAATTAAAGAAGTTTCAGATACCGTTGATAGTGTTGTAACACCTGAATTATTTATTGAAGAATATAATAACGTATACAATAACAACGAATTATGGAATGAGATTGATGTAACTGATCAACCTCTATATGACTTTGATCCTAATTCAACATACATTCAAAATCCATCATTCTTCCAAGGATTATCTAAAGAACCGGGTACGATTGTTCCATTAAATGGTTTACGTGTTATGGGTAAATTCGGTGATTCTGTGACAACTGACCACATCTCTCCAGCAGGTGCAATTGGTAAAGATACGCCAGCTGGTAAATATTTACAAGATCACCAAGTGCCTATTCGTGAATTTAATTCTTATGGTTCAAGACGTGGTAATCACGAAGTAATGGTTCGAGGTACGTTTGCTAATATACGTATTAAAAACCAATTAGCGCCAGGCACTGAAGGTGGTTTTACAACTTATTGGCCAACAAATGAAGTAATGCCTATCTTTGATGCTGCAATGAAATATAAAGAAGATGGTACAGGTTTAGTTGTATTAGCCGGTAACGATTATGGTATGGGTTCATCTCGTGACTGGGCAGCAAAAGGTACAAACTTATTAGGTGTTAAAACAGTTATTGCACAAAGTTATGAACGTATCCATCGTTCAAATTTAGTTATGATGGGTGTATTACCATTAGAGTTTAAAAAAGGTGAATCAGCTGATTCTCTTGGTCTAGATGGTACAGAAGAAATTTCTGTTAATATTGATGAAAATGTTCAACCACATGACTACGTCAAAGTTACTGCTAAGAAGCATGATGGTGATTTGGTAGAATTTGACGCTATGGTTCGTTTTGACTCACTTGTTGAAATGGATTACTATCGTCACGGTGGTATTTTACAAATGGTTTTAAGAAATAAATTAGCGCAATAAAAATAGATATCACAGCAAAATTTTAATCGGTATTTGAGGCACTTTGATAGTGCTCAAAAATACTTCTATAAACTTTATGATATAATAGGTCGGTTCAAAACCTTTGTGAAATGCTCCCTTCAAAGTAGACATTGAAAAAATGAAAACTTTGAAGGGAGCTATATTTATGCCAATAAAACCTAAAGTAGACATAGATGTACTGCTATATATGTTTCAAGAATATGAAAAAGGCGTGTCGTTTCAATACTTAATCGATACATTACAATTAGATATTAATGTCAATACTTTGTATCCTAAGTATAAATATTATAAAACCCATGGTATTGAAACACTACTTACACAAAAACAATACAATCGCTATTCAAAGGAACTAAAATTAAAAGTTGTAAATGAATATTTGAATTCAAATCAATCAACACAAGATCTCGCCATTAAATACAATATTCGTAGTTCGACACAAGTCAAAAATTGGATAAAAATGTATACTGTAGGAAAAGAGATTAAGAATCAATCTCCGAAAACTGGGGTGTATATCATGAAAGCAAGAAAAACCACATTTGAAGAACGTGTCACAATTGTTGAATATTACTTGAATCATAAACAATCTTATAGAGAAGTTGCAGAACACTTTAATATCTCATACGGTCAAATTTACCAGTGGGTCCAAAAGTATCAAGCCCATGGTAAAAATGGGTTAGTAGATGGCAGGGGCAAAGGAAAACCCAAATCTATGATGACGCCAGAAGAACAAAAGGAAGCTGAAATTCAAGCATTAAAAGCACAAAATCGATTATTAGAAATGGAAAATGACGTTTTAAAAAAGTTTCAAGCATTGGAAAGAGAAATGATTCAAAGAGAAAACAAATCACGGCATACAAAACGATCGAAGCGTTAAAGCATCAATACCCTATCCAACGCTTGTGTCGTATTTTAGGCATTTCTAGAGCGAGTTATTATAAGTGGGTACATTATCAACCGAGTGAACTTGAATTAGAGAATGAACAGCTTAAGCGAGAAATAGAATCAATCTATCATAAGTATAATGGTATTTATGGCTATCGTCGCATTTATATCTATATTCGATTAAAACTAGGTAAACAAGTAAACCGAAAGCGAATTTATTGTTTGATGAAAGAACTTAATTTAAAAGCGGTAATACGTCAAAAGCGAAAACCTTATCGACGTTCAACGCCACAAATCACATCAGAAAATAAGCTTAATCGACAATTTGACATTGATACGCCAAATAAAGTTTGGTTAACAGATGTAACAGAATTTAAAATCAAAGATGGTAGTAAGATATATTTGAGTGCCATTTATGACTTAGGTGCTAAACGTATTGTTAGTTATGAGCTAGGCCCTTCTAACAATAATCAATTAGTATTTAAAACATTCAATCAAGCGATAGAAAAAGTAGAAAATACCAAAGGTATTTTATTTCATAGTGACCGAGGTTTTCAATACACATCGAAAACATTTAAACATATGTTGGATGAATGTGGCATGATTCAAAGTATGTCACGTGTTAGCAAATGTATCGATAATGGTCCTATGGAAGGTGTGTGGGGTACAATAAAAAGTGAAATTTTTAGAGGAAATAAGCACTTTAAATTTAATAGTGTAGAAGAAGCTACAAAAACAATTCATGATTTTATCCATTTCTTTAATTATGAAAGAATTACATTAAAAATGGCTGATTCTGTATAACAACAAAACCAACCATTAATTTTAATTATTTAATTGTCTACTAGACTGGGTGCAGTTCATTGTGTTCTTGGCCGGCCTCTTCTTGTATTTTATGTTAGAATGAGATATAAAGTTAAACTGAAAGAAGGCTTAAAATGATATATAGTATTACAGAAATAGAAGCGCGTTATGCTGAAACTGATAAGATGGGTGTAATTTATCACGGGAATTATGCAACTTGGTTTGAAGTTGCGCGGTTGGATTATATATCGAAGTTAGGTTTTAGTTATGCTGATATGGAAAAACAAGGAATCATTTCACCCGTGACTGACCTCAATGTCAATTATAAAAAGTCTATTTTTTATCCAGAAAAAGTTAAAGTTAAAACTTGGGTTGAAAAATATTCGAGATTACGTTCAGTGTATAAATATGAGATTTTTAATGAAAAAGGTGAACTTGCAACTACAGGTTCCACAGAATTGATTTGCATTAAAGAAGATACTTTTAAGCCTATACGGTTGGATCGTTATTTCCCAGATTGGCATGAAGCCTATAGTAAAGTGCAAACGCTCAATAATGAAGGGAAAACAGTAGAGATAATGGATGATATTGATTCTTTATAAGTTACTATAAATGTTTGGAGAGGCAATATTAACAATTAATCTATGTTAAATAGTCAATACGTTAGCATTAACGCAATTAGCGTGAAGATAAGCTAATATATAGCAAAAACGAACTTGTTCATACAACATCAGATGTGATAAACCAAAGTGCAACTTCCGAGGTTCAGTACACATCAGAATGTGTAAACAAGTTCGTTTTAATTTAGTTATTTTGTGGAATAAGAAATTTCATCTTCGTGATCAACTACATTTACAATAATGTGGTCATCTTCAAAGTACCACAAATCTTTTTCCGCTACGACAACATTTAAATCGTCATATTGTTGTTCATAGCCAATATCAACATCTTCCTTTGGTTCAACTGTAAAAGCAGGACTAAATCCTTGCTTGAGTTGGAATTCGCCACCATATCTTACAAAAAACACGAGCACTTTATTATTTTCAGGTAACTCAAGTTCATTTTTAAACCAAGTTACTGCTGCATCAGTAAGTTCTATTTGCATAACAATGACCTCCTATATTTATTACAGAATGGTAGTGGGCCAACTCGTATTGTTTGTGGAATTTCTTTTCGAAATTCTCTGTGTTGGAGCCCACCCCAACCTGCACATTATTGTAAGCTGAATTTCCATAAGCTTCTATGTTGGGACCCCCGACCAGAATTGAAAAAACCTAGTTATAAGCGCATTTCGTTCTGTCAACTTCAGCTAATATAACATTGTGGAGCCTATGACATTGATTTATGTCTCGGTCTCAAATGTTCTTGTAAAAAACTAAGTATAGTTGGATTTTAAGTTAAAAAAATTGTTTTTGCAAAAATAAAATAATCCATCAAC
>NZ_JACVZO010000208.1:0-201 GCF_017151845.1 Staphylococcus sp. EG-SA-17 | reverse complement strand
AAGGACAACCAGGAAGTAAGACAATCACAACACCAATCACAGTGAACCCATTAACGGGTGAAAAAGTTGGCGAGGGTCAACCAACAGAAGAGATCACAAAACAACCAGTAGATAAGATTGTAGAGTTTGGTGGCGAGAAACCAAAAGATCCAAAAGGACCTGAAAACCCAGAGAAGCCGAGCAGACCAACTCATCCAAGTG
>NZ_JACVZO010000020.1:0-48781 GCF_017151845.1 Staphylococcus sp. EG-SA-17 | reverse complement strand
TTATTATAGGTTTAATAGTATTTTTACCACATTTTATAGCGTTATTTTAGGGAGGCATATATGAGTTATCAACCTCATTATTTTCAAGAAGTTAGAAAAGCACAACAAGAATCATATTCGCCATACAGTCAATTTAAAGTAGGGGCTTATTTAAAAACGAAAGACGGTAGAACTTTTTATGGTACCAATGTAGAAAATGCTTCTTATCCATTATCGATATGTGCTGAACGAGCTAGTTTGGTATCGGCAATTTCTCAAGGATACAGACCAGGTGATTTTGAATCAATAACTGTAACCGTAGATGCAGATAAACCGTCATCACCTTGTGGTGCATGTCGTCAAGTTTTGAAGGAATTATGTGATGATGATATGCCTGTGTATATGACAAATCATAAAGGAGATATGGTTATGATGACAGTCGCAGAGTTACTACCATTTGGATTTTCAGGAAAGGATTTAGAATAAATGACAGAACATAAATCAGGATTTGTTTCAATTATAGGTAGACCAAATGTAGGAAAGTCAACATTTGTTAATAGAGTGATCGGCCATAAAATAGCAATCATGTCCGATAAAGCTCAAACAACTAGAAATAAAATTCAAGGTGTTATGACAAGAGATGACGCGCAAATTATATTCATTGATACGCCAGGTATTCATAAACCTAAACACAAATTAGGTGACTATATGATGAAAGTCGCTAAAAATACATTATCTGAGATAGATGCAATCATGTTTATGGTTAATGCCAATGAGGAAATTGGACGAGGCGATGAATATATTATAGAAATGTTGAAAAATGTTAAGACACCAGTATTTTTAGTATTAAATAAAATAGATTTAGTGCATCCAGATGAATTAATGCCAAAGATTGAAGAATATCAAAGTTATATGGACTTTACAGAGATTGTACCTATTTCAGCATTAGAAGGGCTAAATGTCGATCATTTTATTGATGTTTTAAAGACGTATTTACCCGAAGGACCTAAATATTATCCAGATGATCAAATTTCAGACCATCCTGAACAATTTGTAGTGGGTGAAATCATTCGTGAAAAAATCCTTCATCTTACAAGTGAAGAAATCCCTCATGCGATTGGTGTTAATGTGGACCGTATGGTTAAAGAAAGCGAAGATCGCGTTCATATCGAAGCAACTATATATGTTGAAAGAGATTCGCAAAAAGGAATTGTCATTGGAAAAGGCGGTAAAAAGTTAAAAGAAGTAGGAAAACGTGCGAGACGTGATATAGAAATGCTTCTAGGCTCTAAAGTTTACTTAGAATTATGGGTCAAAGTTCAAAGAGACTGGCGAAACAAAGTTAACTTTATTCGCCAAATTGGTTATGTTGAAGACCAAGATTAATCTTAAAAGTGGTGAAGATAATTGTTAATGCGCCAAAAAGGGATTATCATCAAAGCAGTTGATTATGGTGAATCTGATAAAATTATCACGATTTTAAATGAGCATGGTGCAAAAGTACCACTTATGGCAAGGCGTGCTAAAAAAGTTAAGACGGGTTTACAAGCGCAAACGCAATTGTTTGTTTATGGTTTGTTTATTTACAATCAGTGGCGAGGTATGGGAACGTTAAATTCTGTAGATGTTATTAGTCAACATTATAAATTACAAATGGACCTTTACGTAAGCAGTTATGCCTCTCTGGCAGCTGAAACTATTGAGCGCTCAATGGATGAAGGTGACATTGCACCATATAACTATCAATTATTACAATTTGTTCTTGAAAAAATAGAATCAGGTACATCTGCACAGTTAATGTCAGTCGTAGTTATGTTAAAGTGTATGAAACGATTTGGTTTTACTGCATCATTTAATCGCTGTGCTGTGAGTGGTAATGACACACAAGCAGATTTAATAGGTTATAGTTTTAAGTTTGACGGTGCGATTTCAAGGCAAGAGGCTTCTAAAGATGTACATGCAGTTATATTATCGAATAAAACACTATATTTATTAGATGTATTACAAAAATTACCAATAGATAAAATGAATTCATTGAATATCCATCAAGAAATTATTGATGAAATGTCAGATATCATTTTAATGTTATATCGTGAATATGCAGGTATGTTTTTTAAAAGTCAGAAACTAATCAACCAATTAAAAAGATTGGAACAATAACATAAAATAATAAAAGGTATTCAAGTAGCCACATAGATGTGTTTATTTGAATACCTTTTTCGAATAGAAAAGAGATACTGGCAATTTTACTAACCAGTATCTCTTTTTATAAATTATATAGCCACCACATATGGTGGAGAGTCTTTTTAATTAGAATTTTGTTTTTTCAGTTAAGAAAGCTTCTAACTCTGAGATTGGCATACGAACTTGTTCCATTGAATCTCTGTCACGTACTGTAACTTGATTATCTTCTAATGAATCAAAGTCGAATGTTACACAATAAGGTGTACCGATTTCATCTTGACGACGGTATCTTTTACCGATAGATTGTGATTCATCGAAATCGATTGAGAATTTAGAACTTAATTGCTCAAAAATCTTAATCGCTTCGCCAGATAATTTCTTACTTAAAGGTAAAATCGCTGCTTTATATGGTGCTAATGCAGGATGGAAGTGTAAAACTGTACGTGCATCTTTACTACCTTCAACGCCTTCTTCATCATATGCATCACATAAGAAAGCTAATGTTACACGATCTGCACCAAGTGATGGCTCGATACAATATGGAATATATTTTTCATTCGTTTCTGGATCATGGTATCTGAAATCTTCACCAGAGTGTTCAGCATGTTTACGTAAGTCGAAGTCTGTACGACTTGCGATACCCCATAACTCACCCCAACCAAATGGGAATTTATATTCAATATCAGTTGTTGCATTTGAGTAATGAGATAATTCATCTTCATCATGATCACGTAAACGCATATTTTCACTGCTCATATTTAAGCTTGTTAACCAGTCACTTGCAAAAGTTTTCCAATAATTTTGCCATTCGATTTCTTCTCCAGGTTTACAGAAGAATTCAAGTTCCATTTGTTCAAATTCTCTTGTTCTGAAAATGAAGTTACCTGGAGTGATTTCATTACGGAATGATTTACCAATTTGACCGATACCAAATGGTAATTTTTTACGCATTGAACGTTGCACGTTTTTATAGTTTACAAAAATACCTTGTGCTGTTTCAGGACGTAAGAAAATTTCATTTGTAGAATCTTCAGTTACACCTTGGAATGTTTTAAACATTAAATTGAATTGGCGAATTTCAGTCCAGTTAGCAGTTTTACTTACAGGACAAACAATACCTTCATCGTCAATAATTTTTTTCATTTGTTCAAAACTTAAACCATCGGCAATGAAGTTTTCATCACCTTTAACATCCTGCATATAATCTTCAATTAATTTATCAGCGCGATATCGAATTTTACTATCTTTATTATCAATCATTGGGTCGTTGAAGTTGTTTAAGTGTCCTGAAGCTTCCCATACTTTTGGATTCATTAAGATTGCAGCATCGATACCAACGTTAAACGGTGATTGTGTAATGAATTTTTGCCACCAAGCTTTTTTAACATTATTCTTTAATTCAACACCTAAAGGACCATAATCCCATGTGTTTGATAAACCACCGTAAATATCACTACCAGGGAACACAAAACCTCTGTGTTTTGCTAATGAAACAATTGTATCCATATCTTTTGCCATAATTACCTCTCCTCATACATGAAAACGCCCCATGGAAAATAACAGCATAGTAAATATGCTTTACTTCCATGGGACGAGTTAATATTTTAAATTGTATATAATACAAAATAAGTTACGTATTTAACCCGCGGTTCCACCCAAATTAGTGTAGTCACTCGCTTTTATTTTAAAATGATTCGTTGCGCCAATCTTATTGTTAAGCTTACACTATCCTTAACTCGCTGTACGTTTATTCTAATTGATAGATTATTTAAAGGCAAGTAAAATTAATGTGTTTGTGACATGAAAGAAATATCGGTATAATAATAAGTGAATAAAAAAGGGGTGAAGACCTATAGAACTCAGTCAAAGACAAGAACGAATCATCGAAATTGTTAAAACTAAAGGACCCATTACTGGTGAACAAATAGCAGATAAGTTGAATTTAACAAGAGCAACGCTTAGACCAGATTTAGCGATATTAACAATGTCAGGTTTTTTAGAAGCGCGTCCCCGAGTTGGATATTATTATTCAGGTAAATCAAAAGGTAAATTTTTTAATGAAAAACTTCGACAATTTGAGGTTAAGGACTATATGTCTCAACCTGTTGTGCTAAGAGAGAATACAACAGTTTATGACGCTATTTGTACAATTTTTTTAGAAGATGTAAGTACATTATTTATTATTAATGAAGATAACGATTTTGTTGGTGTGTGTTCAAGAAAAGATTTATTAAGAGCTTCAATGATTGGAGCAGATATTCATACAGTACCTATCAGTGTAAATATGACACGTATGCCTAATGTCACTTATTTAGAGGAAAGCGAATTAGTCATATACGCAGCAGATAGAATGATTGAAAAAGAAATTGATTCGATTCCAATTGTAAGAAAAAAAGATAATCAAAAGTATGAAGTAATTGGAAGAATTTCCAAAACAACAATAGCTAAGTTATTAGTAGCATTATATAAAGAATAGGTGAGAAGTAATGGAAAAAATTAAAATTATCGTAGCTTCAGATTCTATAGGTGAAACGGCAGAGTTAGTTGCTAGGGCAGGTATTTCACAATTCAATCCTAAGCAATGTAAAAATGAATTATTAAGATATCCATATATTGAATCTTTTGAAGATGTTGATGAAGTGATTCAAGTTGCAAAAGATACAAATGCTATCATTGTTTATACACTTATTAAACCTGAAATGAAGCAATATATGAGTGAGAAAGTAGCAGAATTCCAATTGAAGTCTGTCGATATCATGGGGCCATTAATGGATTTATTATCAGCTTCGGTTGAAGAAAAACCTTATAATGAGCCAGGTATCGTTCATAGATTAGATGATGCATATTTCAAGAAAATTGATGCGATAGAGTTTGCAGTTAAATATGATGATGGTAAAGATCCTAAAGGATTACCTAAAGCTGATATTGTTTTACTTGGTATTTCGAGAACTTCAAAGACACCATTATCTCAGTATTTAGCGCATAAGAGTTACAAAGTTATGAATGTACCGATTGTACCAGAAGTGACACCGCCAGATGGCTTATATGATATTGATCCAAAGAAATGTATCGCACTTAAAATAAGTGAAGAAAAATTAAATCGCATTAGAAAAGAGCGACTAAAACAATTAGGACTAGGTGACACAGCTCGATATGCAACAGAAGCACGAATTCAAGAAGAATTGAATTACTTTGAAGAAATCGTAAGTGAAATTGGATGTCCTGTCATTGATGTTTCTCAAAAAGCAATCGAAGAAACAGCAAACGATATAATCCATTATATTGAACAAAATAAATCGAAATGATTTCATTTTTGTCGAAAATTAGGTATAATAGTATAACTAATGCTTAATAGGTGATTTAATTTGCGAATAGATCAATCGATCATTAATGAAATAAAAGATAAAACCGACATTTTAGACTTGGTAAGTGAATATGTAAAATTAGAAAAGAGAGGACGCAATTATATAGGTTTGTGTCCTTTTCATGATGAAAAGACACCTTCATTTACAGTTTCTGAAGATAAACAAATTTGTCATTGTTTTGGTTGTAAAAAAGGTGGCAATGTTTTTCAATTTACTCAAGAAATTAAAGACATATCATTTGTTGAAGCGGTTAAAGAATTAGGTGATAGAGTTAATGTTGCTGTAGATATTGAGGCAACACAATCTAACTCAAATGTTCAAATTGCTTCTGATGATTTACAAATGATTGAAATGCATGAGTTAATACAAGAATTTTATTATTACGCTTTAACAAAGACAGTCGAAGGCGAACAAGCATTAACATACTTACAAGAACGTGGTTTTACAGATGCGCTTATTAAAGAGCGAGGCATTGGCTTTGCACCCGACAGCTCACATTTTTGTCATGATTTTCTTCAAAAAAAGGGTTACGATATTGAATTAGCATATGAAGCCGGATTATTATCACGTAACGAAGAAAATTTCAGTTATTACGATAGATTTCGAAATCGAATTATGTTTCCTTTGAAAAATGCGCAAGGAAGAATTGTTGGATATTCAGGTCGAACATATACCGGTCAAGAACCAAAATACTTAAATAGTCCTGAAACGCCTATCTTTCAAAAAAGAAAGTTGTTATATAACTTAGATAAAGCACGTAAATCAATTAGAAAATTAGATGAAATTGTATTACTAGAAGGTTTTATGGATGTTATAAAATCTGATACTGCTGGCTTGAAAAACGTTGTTGCAACAATGGGTACACAGTTGTCAGATGAACATATCA
This sequence comes from Staphylococcus sp. EG-SA-17, assembly GCF_017151845.1. Taxonomy (NCBI): domain Bacteria; kingdom Bacillati; phylum Bacillota; class Bacilli; order Caryophanales; family Staphylococcaceae; genus Staphylococcus; species Staphylococcus sp. EG-SA-17. Next base: position 42,367 of record NZ_JACVZO010000020.1, on the reverse strand, counting down.
CCTTTATACGAAAGTTAACATCAAATATAACATTAATGTTTGATGGGGATTTTGCGGGTAGTGAAGCAACACTTAAAACAGGTCAACATTTGTTACAGCAAGGGCTAAATGTATTTGTTATACAATTGCCATCTGGCATGGATCCGGATGAATACATTGGTAAGTATGGCAACGACGCATTTACTACTTTTGTGAAAAATGACAAAAAGTCATTTGCACATTATAAAGTAAGTATATTAAAAGATGAAATTGCACATAATGACCTTTCATATGAACGTTATTTGAAAGAACTGAGTCATGACATTTCACTTATGAAGTCATCAATTCTGCAACAAAAGGCTATAAATGATGTTGCGCCATTTTTCAATGTTAGTCCTGAGCAGTTAGCTAACGAAATACAATTCAATCAAGCACCAGCCAATTATTATCCAGAAGATGAGTATGGCGGTTATGATGAGTATGGAGGTTACATTGAACCTGAGCCAATTGGTATGGCACAATTTGACAATTTGAGCCGTCAAGAAAAAGCGGAGCGAGCATTTTTAAAACATTTAATGAGAGATAAAGATACATTTTTAAATTATTATGAAAGTGTTGATAAGGATAACTTCACAAATCAGCATTTTAAATATGTATTCGAAGTCTTACATGATTTTTATGCGGAAAATGATCAATATAATATCAGTGATGCTGTACAGTATGTTAATTCAAATGAGTTGAGAGAAACACTAATTAGCTTAGAACAATATAATTTGAATGACGAACCATATGAAAATGAAATTGATGATTATGTCAATGTTATTAATGAAAAAGGACAAGAAACAATTGAGTCATTGAATCATAAATTAAGGGAAGCTACAAGGATTGGCGATGTAGAATTACAAAAATACTATTTACAGCAAATTGTTGCTAAGAATAAAGAACGCATGTAGCATGTGATTTTAAAGAATAATACGAATAATGATTATGTCAAAATGTATAAGGGTAAATGATAGTTACCGCATTTAAACAACACTATTGAAAAATAAATATTGGGATTAGTTCCAATTTGTAAAATAAAATTAAAAATATGGATGAATTAATTAAGAATTTAGTTTAAAATAGCAATATTGAATAAATTTCGAATGTTCATATTTAAAATCGGGAGGCCGTTTCATGTCTGATAACACAGTTAAAATTAAAAAACAAACAATTGATCCGACATTAACATTAGAAGATGTTAAGAAGCAATTAATTGAAAAAGGTAAAAAAGAGGGTCATTTAAGTCATGAAGAAATTGCTGAAAAACTTCAGAATTTTGATATCGACTCTGATCAAATGGATGATTTCTTTGATCAATTAAATGATAATGATATTTCACTAGTTAATGAAAAAGATAGTTCAGATACTGACGAGAAACTGAATCCAAGTGATCTTAGTGCCCCTCCAGGTGTTAAAATAAATGACCCAGTTCGTATGTACCTTAAAGAAATTGGGCGTGTTAACTTATTAAGTGCACAAGAAGAAATCGAATTAGCCAAACGTATTGAACAAGGTGATGAAGTAGCAAAATCAAGACTTGCAGAAGCGAACTTACGTTTAGTTGTAAGTATTGCTAAAAGATACGTAGGTCGTGGTATGTTATTCCTTGATTTAATCCAAGAAGGTAATATGGGTCTTATTAAAGCTGTTGAAAAATTTGACTTTAACAAAGGATTTAAGTTTTCAACATATGCAACATGGTGGATTAGACAAGCAATCACTCGTGCAATTGCTGACCAAGCACGTACGATTCGTATCCCTGTGCATATGGTAGAAACAATTAATAAATTAATTCGTGTTCAACGTCAATTATTACAGGACTTAGGTCGAGATCCAGCACCAGAAGAAATTGGTGAAGAAATGGATTTACCAGCAGAAAAAGTTCGTGAAATTTTAAAAATTGCGCAAGAACCTGTTTCATTAGAAACACCAATTGGTGAAGAAGATGATAGTCATTTAGGAGACTTTATTGAGGATCAGGAAGCACAAAGTCCTTCAGATCATGCTGCTTATGAATTATTAAAAGAGCAATTAGAAGATGTGCTTGATACATTAACTGATAGAGAAGAAAATGTATTACGATTAAGATTTGGTCTTGATGACGGCAGAACAAGAACACTTGAAGAAGTTGGTAAAGTTTTCGGTGTTACACGTGAACGTATTCGACAAATTGAAGCAAAAGCACTTAGAAAATTAAGACATCCAAGTCGTAGTAAACGTTTGAAAGACTTTATGGATTAATTTATATCAATTTTAATGATTGATACCAAGACATGAATAAGCGCTTATTTATTTTTAGATTAAGATTTAACTTGAGTGAGGTTGGTACATTGAATAATGTTCAACCTCTTTTTTCATAAAGGAGAATAAAATGATTTCGTTAAATAACCGATTAACGACGGTAAGTCGATTTTTAAAACAAGGTACAATCGCGGATATTGGCTCAGATCATGCTTATTTGCCAATCTATGCAATTCAAAACCATTTATGCGAATGCGGTATTGCAGGAGAAGTTATTCAAGGCCCCTTTCAAGCTGCAGTGAAAAATGTAGCTGCAAATCAATTAGAAGATAGAATTGATGTACGTTTAGGGGATGGCTTAAGTGTTATTCATCCCGAGGACGTAATCGATAATATCACAATTTGTGGTATGGGCGGACCACTTATTGCTAAAATTTTAAAAGATGGGCAAGATAAGTTAAGTCAACATCCAAGGTTGATTTTACAAAGTAATATCCAAACTGAAAATTTAAGACAAACATTACAACAATTGAATTATGAAATAATTGATGAAATAATAATGGAAGAAAAAGGCCATATTTATGAAATTGTTGTAGCAGAATATTCTACACAATTAATAGAGCTATCATCTGATGAATTGAAATTCGGACCAAAATTGCTGAACAACAAAAATGAATATTTTATAAAAAAATGGCAAAGAGAGTTAGAAGCACTTTATCATATTAAATCGAAACTCAATACTGAACAACATCATCAACGTTTAGCTCAAATTAATGACGAAATTGCTGTAATTGAAAGGGTGTTATAGTAATGAAAATAGCTGATTTAATGACATTGTTAGATCATCATGTGCCATTTAGTACTGCTGAATCTTGGGATAATGTAGGATTGTTAATAGGTGATGAAGATGTTGAAGTTACTGGTGTTTTAACAGCATTAGACTGTACGTTGGAAGTAGTAAATGAAGCAATCGAAAAAGGTTATAATACTATTATTAGTCATCATCCTCTAATCTTTAAAGGCGTAACATCATTAAAAGCTAATGGTTATGGTTTGATTATTAGAAAACTAATTCAACATGACATTAATTTAATAGCGATGCATACAAATTTAGATGTAAATCCGTATGGTGTCAATATGATGTTGGCGAAGGCGATGGGTTTGAAGAACATTTCAATAATCAATAATCAACAAGATGTATACTATAAAGTTCAAACATATATACCTAAGGATAATGTTGGACCATTTAAAGATAAGCTTAGTGAAAATGGATTAGCACAAGAAGGTAATTATGAATATTGTTTCTTTGAAAGTGAAGGAAGAGGGCAATTCAAACCAGTTGGTGAAGCTAATCCAACAATAGGACAAATTGATAAAATTGAATATGTAGATGAAGTTAAAATTGAATTTATGATAGATGCATATCAAAAGTCAAGGGCTGAGCAATTAATTAAACAATACCATCCATATGAAACACCGGTATTTGATTTTATTGAGATAAAACAAACATCCCTTTATGGACTTGGCGTTATGGCAGAAGTGGATAATCAAATGACATTGGAAGATTTCGCAGCTGATATTAAATCTAAATTAAATATCCCAAGTGTCCGTTTTGTTGGTAAGTCTAATCAGAAAATTAAACGTATTGCAATTATTGGTGGTTCAGGTATTGGATATGAATATCAAGCTGTCCAACAAGGCGCAGATGTCTTTGTTACAGGTGATATTAAACATCATGATGCCTTAGATGCTAAAATTCATGGTGTGAACTTAATTGATATTAATCATTACAGCGAATATGTGATGAAAGAAGGTTTAAAAACGTTACTAATGAATTGGTTCAATACAGAAAAAATAAATATAGATGTTGAAGCATCTACAATTAATACAGATCCATTTCAATATATTTAAACTAAAATCTCGGGATTTCTAAATTTTGAAATTTCGAGGTTTTAATATTTTTATTTAAAATAGCACATTTATACTTTATAATAGTAAAGATGAACATATAAGGAGGCCAAATCATGGCAAAACATCCATTCGAACAATTTAATCTAGAATCTAGTTTAATTGACGCTGTGAAAGACCTTAATTTTGAAAAACCAACTGAAATTCAGAATCGAATTATTCCAAGAATACTAAAGAGAACAAATTTAATTGGTCAATCTCAAACGGGTACAGGGAAATCTCATGCATTTTTATTACCATTAATGCAGTTAATTGATAGTGAAATAAAAGAACCACAAGCAATCGTAGTTGCACCAACAAGAGAACTTGCACAACAACTATACGATGCAGCGAACCATTTAAGCCAATTTAAAGCTGGCGTTTCAGTTAAAGTTTTTATTGGTGGTACAGATATAGAGAAAGATAGACAACGTTGTAATGCACAACCACAATTGATTATAGGCACCCCTACTAGAATTAATGACTTAGCTAAAACGGGACATTTACATGTGCACTTAGCATCATATTTAGTTATTGATGAAGCGGATCTTATGATTGACTTAGGATTAATTGAAGATGTAGATTACATTGCTGCAAGATTGGAAGATAATGCAAATATTGCGGTGTTTAGTGCTACAATTCCACAACAGTTACAACCATTTTTAAATAAATATTTAAGTCATCCAGAATATGTAGCTGTCGACAGTAAAAAACAAAATAAAAAGAACATCGAATTCTTTTTAATACCTACTAAAGGTGCAGCTAAAGTTGAAAAGACTTTAAATTTAATTGATATACTAAATCCATACTTATGTATTATTTTCTGTAATAGTAGAGATAATGCAAATGATTTAGCACGTTCACTAAATGAAGCTGGTATTAAAGTTGGTATGATTCATGGTGGTTTAACGCCACGTGAACGTAAACAACAAATGAAACGTATACGTAATTTAGAATTCCAATACGTTATTGCCAGCGATTTAGCATCTCGTGGTATTGATATTGAAGGTGTTAGTCATGTCATCAATTTTGATGTGCCAAATGATATTGACTTCTTTACACATAGAGTCGGACGAACTGGTCGTGGGAATTATAAAGGTGTAGCAATAACGCTTTATAGTCCTGATGAAGAACACAATATTTCATTAATAGAAAATCGCGGTTTTGTTTTCAATACTGTTGATATTAAAGATGGTGAGTTAAAAGAAGTTAAAGCGCACAATCAGCGTCAAGCAAGAATGCGCAAAGATGACCATTTAACTAATCAAGTGAAGAACAAAGTTCGAAGTAAAATTAAAAACAAAGTTAAACCAGGTTATAAGAAGAAATTTAAGCAAGAAGTTGAAAAAATGAAACGTCAAGAGCGTAAACAATTTAGTAAGCAGCAAAATAGACAAAAACGTAAGCAAAACAAAAAAGGTTAGGTGTGTTTTATGTTATTAGGATCACATGTTTCAATGAGTGGTAAAAAGATGTTAGAAGGTTCTGCTATAGAAGCGCATGAATATGGTGAAACAACATTTATGATTTATACTGGTGCACCTCAAAATACGCGCCGTAAAAGTATTGAAGATTTAAATATAACTAAAGGTCATGAAGTGATGGAAAAATATGGCTTATCTAATATTGTTGTTCATGCACCATACATCATTAATATTGCAAATACAACCAAACCAGAAACGTTTAATCTTGGTGTAGATTTCTTGCAACAAGAAATTGAAAGAACGCAAGCTATAGGCGCTAAAGATATTGTATTACATCCAGGTGCGCATGTTGGAGCTGGTGTTGATGCCGGAATTAATAAGATTATTGAAGGATTAAATGAAGTTTTAACGAATGACAATAATGTACGTATTGCGCTTGAAACGATGGCAGGTAAAGGTACTGAGATTGGTCGCTCGTTTGAAGAGTTAGCACGTATTATTGATGGAGTTCATAATAACGAACGTTTATCAGTATGTTTTGATACATGTCATACGCATGATGCTGGATATAATGTGAAAGAGGACTTTGATGGCGTATTAAATGAATTTGATAAAATCATTGGAGTCGACAGAATCAAAGTTGTTCATGTCAATGATTCTAAAAATGACCGTGGCGCTCAAAAAGACCGACATGAAAATATTGGCTTCGGTTACATTGGTTTTGATGCATTAAATTACATTGTGCATCATGATAGTTTTAAAGATATTCCGAAAATCTTAGAAACACCTTATGTTGGTGAAGATAAGAAAAATAAAAAACCGCCATATAAACTTGAAATTGAAATGTTGAAACAACAGCAATTTGACCCAGAATTAAAAAATAAGGTTATGCAACAATAAAATGATAATGCTCTCTTCAAGAAATGCGATAAATAAAACTTGAAGGGGGCATATCTCTTTATTTTGTCTTATTTTGAGTCGTAAACATTACTGTTTACATATGTTACTAGGAGTTGTATAGTTGAATGCGAGGTGAGAATACGATGACACCAGTCTTTGAATTGAAGAATGTCAATTACTACTATGATCATAAAAAAGTGTTAGAAAATATAAACATTAAAATAAATAAAGGTGAATTTTTAGCAATTGTTGGACCAAATGGTGCTGGTAAATCAACATTATTGAAGTTGATTCTAGGATTATTACCTTTACAAAGTGGTGAGATTTTTGTTGAAGGTATTGATTTTAAAAATAAGAAAACATCAATTAAATTAAGCTATGTATCACAAAAAGCAAATGCCTTTAATTCAGGTTTCCCAGCAAGTGTTAAAGAAGTTGTTTTAAGCGGATTAACAAAGACAAAACGTCTTTTCCAAACATTTAATAGCAAAGATAATGAAAAAGTGATTAAAGTACTAGAAAGACTGAATATAAGTGATTTAATTCATAAAAATATAGCAGAATTATCAGGTGGTCAACAACAACGTGTAATGATTGCTCGAGCATTGATTTCAGAACCTGCAGTATTAGTACTTGATGAACCGACGAATGGTATTGATGCAAAACATGTAAGTGAATTTTATAATACTTTAGATCAATTAAAACAAGAAGGTATCACTATTATCTTAGTTACTCATGATATTGGTGTTGTAGCAGATACTGCTACTGAAGTAGCATGTTTAAATAAGCATTTGCATTTCCATGGTACAACTGATGAGTTTAAATCACTTGATGAAGTTGAAATTTCAAAAATTTATGGACATCCTGTACGTTTTGTCGATCATCAGCATAATCGAGAATGTTGTAATTAATAAAGATTTGAGTTTATATAAAATGGAAAGGCGTGTCACAATTGATAGATGCATTATTGAATTTTGATTTTATGAGGTACTCTTTAATTAGTGGTATCTTGATAGGTTTTATTGCGCCTCTAATCGGTGCTTTTATCGTTGTTAGACGACTATCACTTATAGCTGATGCTCTAAGTCATGTAACTTTAGGTGGTATATCCTTCGGTATGTTTTTACTTACTATTATGCCAACACTAGTATTTATTAATCCAATGTGGTTTGGAATCTTATTCGCAATAGTAGGTGCGCTTCTAATTGAAAAATTAAGAACGTCATACACTGCTTACCAAGAAATTGCTATTCCAATTATAATGAGTGCTGGTATCGCCTTGAGTGCAATCTTCATTTCATTAGCTGATGGGTTCAATCAAGAAATTGTTGGATTGCTATTTGGCTCAATAAGCGCAGTGAATATAAGTGATTTAACAACGATTATTGTCATTGCCATCATAGTTGTTCTGTTTATTACATTGTTTTATAAAGAATTATTTATATTGTCATTTGATGAGGAATATAGTAAAGTCATTGGCATTCCTAAATGGATTCAATTTTTATTTATTGTTATTGTAGCGATGGTTATTTCTGCCTCAATGCGTGTTGTAGGGATACTGTTAGTAAGTGCGTTAATCACGTTACCAATTGCAATAAGTATGCGAATAACAAAAAGTTTTAAGCAATTGATATTACTAAGTGTATTTTTAGGTGAATTATCAGTAATATTAGGCTTAGTCCTAGCTTTCTATATGGACATTTCTCCGGGTGGTGTAATTGTAGTTCTACTGGTTATTTTACTTATGATTACAATGGCTTATCAGAAAATGCGAATGAAGTTTAAAAAGGGAGCTAATATCAATGAATACAAATGATGCTATTAAAATTTTAAAAGAGAACGGTTTAAAATATACAGATAAACGTAAAGATATGTTAGATATTTTTGTCGAAGAAGATAAGTATATAAACGCAAAGTATATACAACAAGTTATGGATGAAAATTATCCTGGAATTTCATTCGACACAATATATAGAAACCTGCACTTATTTAAAGATTTAGGGATTATTGAAAATACAGAACTTGATGGTGAAATGAAATTTAGAATCGCTTGTACAAACCATCATCATCATCATTTTATCTGTGAAAAGTGTGGAGATACAAAGGTAATAGATTATTGTCCAATAGATCAGATAAAATTATCACTACCTGGTGTTAATATTCACAAACACAAACTTGAAGTTTATGGTGTATGTGAGTCTTGCCAAGATTAATATAAAGAAATGAGATTTATACACATTAGGTCAGATGTATGCATAAATCTCATTTTTTAAATTATAGAAGATAAAGGTTCATTTCATACTCCGTTCGTATGATTTTATGGCAAATCTGTTAACTTTTTATATACAAAATGTTTAATTATTTTTGATTTGAGTTATATTAAATGAGTAGAGAAAATAATAAGTAGTAGTATTTAAGCAAATTCTTTGTTGAACCAGTCACTGCTTGTTATTATTTACTTACAGACATTTTAGGAGGATGATTATTTATGGCTTTTGAATTACCAAAATTACCATACGCATTTGATGCATTAGAACCACATTTTGACAAAGAAACTATGGAAATTCACCATGACAGACATCATAACACTTATGTTACGAAATTAAATGCTGCAGTAGAAGGTACAGATTTAGAATCTAAATCTATTGAAGAAATTGTTGCTAATTTAGACAGTGTACCAGCTAACATCCAAACTGCTGTACGTAATAATGGCGGTGGACATTTAAACCATTCATTATTCTGGGAGTTACTTTCACCAAACTCAGAAGAAAAAGGTACTGTTGTAGAAAAAATTAAAGAACAATGGGGTTCTTTAGAAGAATTTAAAAAAGAATTTGCTGACAAAGCAGCTGCACGCTTTGGTTCAGGTTGGGCTTGGTTAGTCGTAAACAATGGCCAGTTAGAAATTGTGACTACACCAAACCAAGATAATCCATTAACTGAGGGTAAAACACCTATTTTAGGTTTAGACGTATGGGAACACGCTTATTACCTAAAATATCAAAACAAACGCCCTGACTACATTGGCGCATTTTGGAATGTAGTTAACTGGGAAAAAGTTGACGAATTATATAATGCAACAAAATAAAGTATGATTACTTGTTCGGTCTCTTAAATGAGACCGTTATTTTTTTGTCAAAAAGATAGAAATAATTTCTAAATTCATATATGATTTAAAGTGAAAGACTTTGAATAGAGGTAGGTAGTTTTGTTAAAAAGACTAAAAGAAAAATCAAATGATGAAATCGTTCAAAATACAATTAACAAGAGAATTAACTTTATATTTGGTGTGATTGTATTTATTTTTGCAGTACTAGTACTACGTTTAGGTTATTTACAAATCGCACAAGGCTCACATTATAAACAAATTATAAAAAATGATGAAAACATTACAGTGAATGAGTCTGTGCCAAGAGGTCGTATTTTAGACAGAAATGGGAAAGTTTTAGTTGATAATGCTTCTAAAATGGCTATTACATATACTAGGGGTCGAAAAACAACACAATCGGAAATGTTGGATACGGCTGAAAAGTTATCAAAGCTAATCAAGATGGATACTAAGAAGATTACAGAACGTGATAAAAAAGATTTCTGGATTCAGTTGCATCCTAAAAAAGCAAAAGCAATGATGACAAAAGAACAAGCTATGTTAGCAGATGGAAGTATTAAACAAGATCAATATGATAAACAACTGTTATCGAAAATCGGAAAATCACAATTAGATGAATTGTCTTCTAAAGATTTACAAGTTTTAGCCATTTTTCGAGAGATGAATGCAGGAACAGTTTTAGATCCACAAATGATAAAAAATGAAGATGTCAGTGAAAAAGAGTATGCAGCAGTTTCTCAGCAACTTTCCAAATTACCAGGTGTTAACACGTCTATGGATTGGGATAGAAAATATCCATATGGCGACACATTAAGAGGTATATTCGGAGATGTATCGACACCTGCTGAAGGTATTCCAAAAGAATTGACAGAACATTACTTATCCAAAGGATATTCACGCAATGATCGTGTTGGAAAATCTTACCTAGAATATCAATATGAAGATGTATTGCGTGGTAAGAAGAAAGAAATGAAATACACAACGGACAAATCTGGTAAAGTTACATCTTCAGAAGTGTTAAATCCTGGCGCTCGCGGTCAAGATTTGAAATTAACGATCGATATAGATCTTCAAAAAGAAGTAGAAGCATTATTAGATAAACAAATTAAGAAGCTTCGCAGCCAAGGTGCAAAAGATATGGATAATGCTATGATGGTTGTACAAAATCCTAAAAATGGAGACATTCTTGCGCTTGCCGGAAAGCAGATTAATAAGAGTGGTAAAATGACTGATTATGACATTGGTACGTTTACTTCTCAATTTGCAGTTGGATCTTCTGTAAAAGGTGGAACATTATTAGCTGGTTATCAGAATAAAGCTATCAAAGTTGGAGAAACAATGGTCGATGAACCATTACATTTCCAAGGTGGTTTGACAAAACGATCATACTTTAATAAAAACGGGCATGTATCTATTAATGATAAGCAAGCTTTGATGCATTCATCAAACGTATATATGTTTAAAACAGCATTAAAATTAGCGGGAGACCCTTATTATTCTGGTATGGCTTTACCATCAGACATAAGTTCACCTGCCCAAAAGCTAAGAAGAGGATTGAATCAAGTAGGCTTAGGTGTGAAAACAGGTATAGATTTACCAAATGAAACAAAAGGTCAAATCGAACCATTAACAAATAATCCAGGTAATTATCTAGATTTATCAATTGGTCAATATGATACCTATACACCATTACAATTATCACAATATGTTTCAACTATAGCGAATGATGGTTATAGAATACAACCACACATTGGATTAACGATTCATGAATCAACTAATAAAGATGAGGTTGGTCCACTCAAGAAGAAAATTAATGGCACCGTCTTGAACAAAGTTAATAATACTGAAAATGAAATCAAACAAATTCAAGAAGGGTTCAAAATGGCGTTTAATGATAAAGATGGTACTGGATATGTTAGTTTTAAAGATACAGTAGTGCCTACTGCTGGTAAAACTGGTACCGCTGAAGTGTTCCAAAACGGAGAGCCAAGAGTTAACTCTACTTATATAGGATACGCGCCAATTGATGATCCAAAATTAGCGTTTTCAATTGTATATACAAATCAGCCTGTACCACCACCATGGTTAACAGGTGGAGACTTAGGTAGAGATGTAATTAACTACTACTTTAAGCAGTTAGGTAAAGATGATAAAAATAAAGATAAAGATAAATAAAATTTAACCTGACGATTGTGTAGCGCATGGTTGTAAAATTTTAACTTTGCAAATATTATAGATGTTGGTATAATAATAAAGTCGTATTTAGAAATGATAAGGAGGAATAACCATGCGCGTAAACGTAACTTTAGCTTGTACGGAATGTGGTGACAGAAACTACATTACAACTAAGAACAAAAGAAATAATCCAGAACGTGTTGAAATGAAGAAATTCTGTTCACGTGAAAACAAACAAACTTTACACCGTGAAACAAAATAATCATTAAAATTAAATTTAAATTAACAATAAAAAAGGTGAAATCTCAAAATAAGAGGTTTCACCTTTTTAATTGTGCACACGTATGAAATGATAAAAGATTTTCAATTGAAATAATAAATTTTAGAATTGTCGCATAATTCATCATGACAACATAATGACATGTATTGTTATTAACGATATAATAGAATTGAATAAAGTGGGTGATAATGTGACTAAAAATGAGATTAGAAAATACATTTTACATAAAATGAAGAATTTTAATAAGGCTGAAAAGCGAAAAGCAGACACATGGTTAAGAAATCAATTTTTTGCAACTGAAGAATATAAAGAAGCAAACGCAATTGCGCTAGTTCTTTCTTTTAATCATGAAGTAGATACTTTTTCTATTATTGAACAAGCCTTAATGGATCATAAACGTATTTTTGTACCGAAAATGGATTATTTAAATCATCAAATGACTTTTAAAGAGATATTTAATCTCAAAGATATTGATGTCGATAATAAGGGGGTTTACTATCCAACTTCAAAAGGTGAAACAACGAATAACCTAGATTTAATTGTTGTTCCTGGTGTTGGATTTCAAGACGATGGATATAGAATTGGGTATGGTGGTGGCTATTACGACAGGTTTTTAGCTAATTATCAGACAAAGACAATAAGCTTATTATACGATTTTCAAATAACATCATTTGAACCGGAATCATTCGATCAACCAGTCGATAAATTGATTATATATCAATCAGCATAGTGGAGGACTAAATGAACATAGACAAACAATTTTGGAAAACAATATATTATTGGATTAGGTACTTGAATTTTGATATTGTCAGTAGGGAAAAAGATGACCAAGAAATTTGGTTAGCCCATAAAAGAAAAAAACAAGTAGTCATTTTTAAACAACATATCAAGTCTACCCAAGAAATACGTTTTGACAAAGCGAAAGTGCTTGAACACAAAGATGAAATAGCAAATTTTATTTCTTTCGAACCACAAAGTTTTGAATTTTATTATTTTACAGAATCGGAATTTTCAGAAGAACAATTAAATGAAGTTTCGCCAATTAGAATTAAATTCAATGTTATAAGACACACAAAAGATTTGGTAAAGCATATGCCGAATATATTTTTGGCTAGACTTATTTCAGAAGATAATGATAAAAAGACATATATGTTCTATAAACGCAAAGTATTAACCGATAACTTTTTAGATAAATATATGCAGAAATTTTCACCGGCAACATACACAATAATATTTGTAAATGTCTTAATATGGTTATGTATGATTTTATATTTAAATAATTTTTCGGATGTAAAATTATTAGATGTTGGCGGGTTAGTGCATTTTAATGTCGTACATGGTGAATGGTATCGAATTGTTACATCGATGTTTTTACATTTTAGTTTTGAACATATACTTATGAATATGCTTTCATTATTTATTTTTGGTAAAATAGTCGAAGCAATTATTGGTTCATGGCGGATGTTAACTGTATACTTTATTGCAGGGTTGTTTGGAAACTTTGTATCACTATCATTTAATACGACTACAATTTCAGTTGGGGCTAGTGGTGCTATATTTGGTCTGATTGGATCAATTTTTGCGATGATGTATGTTTCAAAAACATTTAACAAAAAAATGTTAGGGCAGTTATTAATTGCATTAGTGATATTAGTTGGTGTTTCTCTGTTTATGTCAAATATAAATATTGTGGCGCATATTGGAGGATTCATTGGTGGTTTATTAATAACTTTAATTGGCTATTACTATAAAGTGAATCGTAATATTTTTTGGATTTTACTAATTGGTATGCTTGTTATATTTATTGCACTTCAAATTAGAATTTTTACAATTAAAGAAGATAATATTTATAATAAATTGATCAAAGATGATATGACTAGTGGTAATTATGATAATGCTCAAAATATTGTGAAGCAGACAATAAATAAAAATTATGCCGATGATCAAACATATTATTTAAGTGGTATGATTATGGCTACTATCAATTCTAAGTCTGAAGGTATGACAGAATGGGAGCGAGGACTTAGAATGTTTCCTAAATCAGGTTTATTAAATTTTGAGTTAGCGATAGCAAATCGTTCATTAAATGATGATGAAAAAGCATTAAAATATGTGCGTAAAGCATTAAATACAGACCCTAAAAATACAGATTATATTAACTTAGAAAAAGAGTTGACTAAATCAAATGAGTCGAAAAATAAATAACTTTTATGATGTACAACAGTTATTGAAAAGTTACGGTTTTCTAATATATTTTAAAAATCCAGAAGATATGTACGAAATGATTCAACAGGAGATTTCATCATTGTATCAATATGAACTGTTATCTAAGGAAGAATATTTGAAATGTACGTTGATAATTAATCAGAGAAGGAATGAACAGAAATGACAAAAATTATTTTAGCAGCTGATGTAGGCGGGACGACTTGTAAATTAGGTATTTTCACACCTGAATTAGAACAATTACATAAATGGTCTATTCACACTGATACATCTGATAGTACAGGATATACACTTTTGAAAGGAATTTATGATTCGTTTGTTGAAAAAGTAAATGAAAATAATTATAATTTTTCAAATGTACTTGGCGTAGGTATTGGTGTTCCAGGTCCTGTTGACTTTGAAAAAGGTACAGTAAATGGAGCAGTAAACTTATATTGGCCAGAAAAAGTTAATGTACGTGAGATTTTTGAACAATTCGTTGATTGTCCAGTGTATGTAGATAATGATGCTAACATAGCTGCTTTAGGGGAGAAACACAAAGGTGCTGGTGAAGGTGCCGATGATGTTGTTGCCATCACACTTGGTACAGGTCTAGGTGGAGGAATTATTTCAAATGGTGAAATCGTACATGGTCATAATGGCTCTGGCGCAGAAATAGGTCATTTTAGAGCAGACTTCGATCAACGATTTAAATGTAATTGTGGTCGTTCTGGATGTATTGAAACAGTTGCTTCAGCGACAGGCGTTGTTAACTTAGTTAACTTCTACTATCCGAAGTTGACGTTTAGATCTTCTATATTAGAATTGATTAAAGAAAATAAGGTTACAGCAAAAGCTGTTTTTGATGCGGCAAAAGCTGGTGACCAATTCTGTATTTTCATTACTGAAAAGGTTGCAAACTATATTGGATATTTATGTAGTATTATTAGTGTTACAAGTAATCCGAAATATATCGTTTTAGGTGGAGGAATGTCTACTGCAGGACCTATTTTAATTGAAAATATTAAAACAGAATATCATAATTTAACATTTACACCTGCTCAATTTGAAACTGAAATTGTTCAAGCGAAATTAGGTAATGATGCAGGTATTACAGGAGCAGCAGGATTAATCAAGACCTATGTATTAGATAAAGAGGGGGTAAAATAATGGCTATTGTTGATGTGGTTGTTATTCCAGTTGGAACGGAAGGTCCGAGTGTTAGTAAATATATTGCAGATATTCAGAAAAAACTTCAAGAATATAAAGCGATGGGTAAAATTGACTTTCAATTAACACCAATGAATACTCTAATTGAAGGTGAATTAAGCGATGTATTAGAAGTTGTGCAAGTGATACATGAATTACCTTTTGATAAAGGTTTAAGTAGAGTTTGTACAAATATCCGTATTGATGACCGACGAGACAAATCTAGAAAAATGAATGATAAACTAACATCAGTACAAAAACATTTAGAAAATAGTGGTGAAAACCTATGAGGATTTCAAGCTTAACTTTAGGCTTAGTTGATACTAATACGTATTTCATCGAAAATGACAAAGCTGTTATTCTGATTGACCCTTCAGGTGAAAGTGAAAAAATTATTAAAAAATTAAACCAAATAAATAAACCGTTAAAAGCTATTTTATTAACACATGCACACTTTGATCATATCGGAGCAGTCGATGATATAGTTGATCGATTCGATGTCCCGGTTTATATGCATGAAGCAGAGTTTGATTTTCTAAAAGATCCCGTTAAAAATGGGGCAGATAAATTTAAGCAATATGGATTACCAATTATTACAAGTAAGGTAACTCCTGAAAAGTTAAACGAAGGTAGCACAGAAATAGAAGGATTTAAGTTTAATGTGTTACACACACCTGGACATTCACCAGGAAGTTTAACATATGTGTTCGATGAATTCGCAGTTGTTGGAGATACATTATTTAATAATGGAATTGGACGTACAGATTTATATAAAGGTGATTATGAAACTCTAGTTGATTCTATTCTAGATAAAATATTTGAATTAGAAGGCGATTTACCTTTATTCCCTGGACATGGTCCATATACGACGGTTGATGATGAACAATTAAATCCATTTTTACATGGTTAAATTGAAGTAATAAAAACACCTCCTACGTGATTATATGTAGGAGGTGTTTTTTTGAAGATTCTATTTCAAGAAATAATTAATAAAGCGATAGAAATGAAAGCGAGTGATGTACATTTTATTCCAGTTAAAAATGAAGTAAGTATTAAATTTAGAATTAATGATAACTTGGAGCAGTATGAACAAATTGGGAATGGCATTTATCAAAAGTTATTAGTTTATATGAAGTTTCAAGCTGGGCTTGATGTTTCTACACAGCAAGTCGCACAGAGCGGTCGATATAGTTACCATTTCAATAAAATTTATTTTTTGAGAATATCAACATTACCATTGTCACTTGGCCAAGAAAGTTGTGTTATCAGAATTGTACCTCAATTTTTTCAACAACAGAAATCAACTTATAAATTCAATGATTTTAAACACCTCATGAACAAGAAACAAGGATTACTATTGTTTAGTGGACCAACTGGTTCAGGAAAGAGTACATTAATGTATCAAATGGTCTCATACGCGAATAAAGCCTTGAATTTAAATGTAATTTCTATAGAGGATCCTGTAGAGATGCAAATTCCTGGTATTGTTCAAATTAATGTGAATGATAAAGCTGGCATTAACTATGTAAATTCGTTTAAAGCTATTTTAAGATGTGATCCCGATGTTATTTTAATAGGTGAAATCAGAGATAAAGATGTTGCCAAGTGTGTTATACAGGCTAGTTTAAGTGGTCACCTTGTTCTGACTACATTGCATGCAACTGATTGTAAAGGTGCTATTTTAAGGCTATTAGAAATGGGTGTTTCTGTACAAGAATTGATACAGGCAACTAACTTAATTATAAACCAACGACTTGTAACTACTATTAAGCAACAGCGACAATTAGTATGTGAAATTCTATCTCAGCAACAACTCCGATATTTCTTTTCCCATAATCATTCATTACCATCATCATTTAAGAACTTAGAAGATAAACTTGATGATATGACAAAAGCAGGTGTCATTTGTGAAACTACAATGGATAAATACATTTAAACTACATTCTAAGAAGCGACAATTAAGTAAGGCCCAACAAATCGATTTACTTTTAAATTTATGTAATTTGTTGAAATATGGTTTCACTCTGTATCAAAGTTTTCAATTTTTAAATCTTCAAATGACATATAAAAATAAGCAATTAGGCACCACCATTCTAAGTGAAATTTCAAATGGTGCACCATGCAACCAGATATTATCACTGATAGGTTATAGCGATACTATCGTCATGCAAGTATATTTGGCAGAAAGATTTGGCAATATCATAGACGTTCTAGAAGAAACCGTAAATTATATGAAAGTGAATAGAAAGTCAGAACAACGATTGTTAAAGACACTGCAATACCCCTTAATACTAGTTTCGATTTTTATTGCTATGATTATTATATTAAACCTCACAGTAATTCCACAGTTTCAATAATTATATACTTCTATGAATATTCAACTATCTTCTTTTCAAAAAACATTGTCTTTTTTCATTACCAGCTTACCTACTATAATTGTAGTAATGCTCATAATAGTATCTATGTTGGCTATTATTATGAAATTAATTTATAACAAATTAAATATGCTCAATAAGATAAACTTTGTGATGAAACTACCGCTAATATCGGGCTATTTCCAATTATTTAAAACTTATTTTGTAACTAATGAATTAGTGTTATTTTATAAAAATGGTATTACACTTCAATCAATAGTAGACGTTTATATTAACCATAGTAGTGATCCATTTAGACAGTTTCTAGGTAAATACTTATTAACTTATTCAGAAATGGGATATGGTTTACCTCAAATTTTAGAAAAACTAAAATGCTTTAAGCCTCAATTAATTAAGTTTGTGCTACAAGGTGAAAAGAGAGGAAAGCTAGAAGTAGAACTAAAGTTATATTCGCAAATATTAGTAAAACAAATAGAAGATAAAGCGATAAAACAGACTCAGTTTTTACAGCCTATTTTATTTTTGATTTTAGGTTTATTTATTGTCGCAATTTATTTGGTAATTATGTTACCAATGTTTCAAATGATGCAAAGTATAAAATAATGGAGGTTAATATATGTTTAAATTTCTTAAGAAAACTCAAGCGTTTACATTGATAGAGATGCTATTAGTGTTATTAATCATCAGTTTATTATTAATTTTAATCATTCCAAATATTGCTAAACAAACTGCTCACATACAATCAACAGGTTGTAATGCACAGGTAAAAATGGTTAATAGTCAAATTGAAGCGTATGCATTGAAACATAATAGAAATCCATCGTCTATTGAAGACTTAATTGCAGATGGTTTTATAAAAGAAGCACAAAAGACATGTAAATCAGGAGAGACAATCACAATTAGTAATGGAGAAGCAGTTGCAAATTAGAAAGCAGTCAGCATTTACTATGATTGAGATACTTGTGGTAATGATGTTAATCAGTATATTTTTACTTTTGACAATGACATCTAAAGGATTAAGCAATCTTAGAGTAATAGATGACGAGGCAAATATCATTTCTCTTATTACTGAATTGAATTATATTAAATCGCAAGCTATAGCAAATCAAGGATATATCAATGTTAGATTTTATGAAAACAGTGACACTATTAAAGTAATAGAGAATAATAAAATACGATTTCTAAAATTAAAAGTAGGCAAAATAATTAATGTTGCAAAAGTTGATATTATTGCCTTTGATAAAAAAGGGAATATCAATAAATTTGGTAGCATAACAATTGACAATAACAATTCAATTTATAGAATAATATTCCATATTGAAAAAGGAAGAATTCGTTATGAAAAGCTATAAGTGTAAAGGATCATTCTTAATAGATAGTATGGCTGGATTTTTGCTAATTGGATTGATTACATTACTATTGATACCAATGATGAATCAAATGCAAGCGAGTATAAACCATAAACTACAAACAATTGATGCTTCTAAAGTAATTTTGACGACTGTATCTAAAATTAATAAAGAAGAACTTAAGAAGGGGGTAACTATAGGGAAATATGATATTAAGCAAAGTGACCAACAAATTTGTGCTATTTCAAAAAATACCACTTCTTATCAAAAGACATGTATACAGTATTAATGTCAAAGCTTTTTCGCTTATTGAAATGTTAGTAGCGATGATGGTTATAAGTATAACTTTACTAATTGTTCCAGACTTAATTAGACTTAGCAAAACTTTTCTAATTGAAAGTAGGGAATTAACAACTGTAGATTTCGAATTTTTCTCAAGAGATATTCTAGAGGATTTTAGAGGTGTAGATAGAAACGATATTGAAATTAGGCAACAGCGTATCATTTTACATAAAGGTGAAGAAATGATCGAATACAAATTAATAAATAATAAAATTATTAAAGTTGTAAATGACAGAGGAAATATAACAATGATTAATAATGTTACAGCATTTACTGCAAATATCTACTATAAATCTATTATTAAAATAACGATAACAGTTAAAGTCGGTACAAATGTGCAGACTAAAACTATTTATGTATAACTTACTAGAATTTAAATGAGTACTATTAAAAAGGATGTGAAATAATTTATTAATTTTGATTTATATAAAGAAAAAGGATATGTTACGCCGTTCTTATTGATGCTAACAGCAATTTATTTTTCCATTTTCACTTTTTATATCAGTCAATATAGTTTAAAATTAAAGACATTATATAATATTGAAACTGACTATAACTATAAGATTGTTTTGTTATTGAAAGAAGGGAAAACGCATGAATCATGATAAATCACCAATAATTTTAATTGGTTTCATGGGTACCGGTAAATCTACGATTGGTAAATACGTTGCAGATGAGCAAAATTTATCATTTATTGATATAGATTCATATATCGAAGAAAAGTATAAGTTAACAATACCAGAAATATTTAGTAAACATGGTGAACAATATTTCAGGAATTTAGAGTTCACATGTTTGCAAGAATGTATTAACACTGCAGATATAATTGCTACTGGTGGTGGTATTATTGAAAGTGAAGAGGCATTTAATTTTTTGAAAAATCAAAAAAACATTATTTGGTTAGATTGTAATATTGATATTATATATAGTCGAATCAATGATGACCCACATCGACCTAATGCAAATAATAAGACAATCATGCAGTTAAATGACTTGTATTGCTCGCGGATTTTAAGATATAATGAAATCGCATTCAAGAAATTTGATAGTCATTTGCTATCAATTTCAGAAATATATTATGAATTGCTAAATTTAATAAAAGCGAGTGATCAGTATTAGAGAGAATAGAGCGTTAAGACTCTATCGCCGAAGGTGCAAGTAATTTATTACGAAACTCTCAGGCAAAAGGATAATACTGTAACGCGTTCCTGAATTGGTGATTTATAAACAGGGTAGCGATTGCTATCCTGTTTTTATAATTTTAAGGGGGTATTTCAATGTCAAGTGATTTAAAACAAACACCTTTATATCAAAATTATGTTGATAGAGGTGCAAAAATTGTGGAATTCGGAGGATGGGCGATGCCTGTTCAATTTTCTAGTATTAAAGAGGAACATAATGCTGTTCGATACGAAATAGGCCTGTTTGATGTTAGTCATATGGGTGAAATTGAAGTAACAGGTAAAGATGCTAGTCAGTTTGTGCAATATTTATTATCAAATGATACTGATAATTTAACTACTTCAAAAGCATTATATACTGCTTTATGTAATGAAGAAGGCGGTATTATTGATGATTTAGTAATATATCAATTAGCTGACGACAATTATTTATTAGTTGTTAATGCTGCTAATACTGAAAAAGATTTTAATTGGATTTTAAAACACAAAGAGAAATTTGATGTTGAAGTACAAAATGTATCAAACCAATATGGTCAATTAGCAATACAAGGACCAAAAGCTAGAGATTTAATTAATCAATTAGTTGATGAAGATGTAACTGAAATGAAAATGTTTGAATTTAAACAGGGTGTCAAATTATTTGGAGCAAACGTCATTTTATCTCAGTCAGGTTACACAGGTGAAGATGGGTTTGAAATTTATTGTAATATCGATGATACTGAAAAAATTTGGGATGGTTTATTAGAGTATAATGTTATGCCATGTGGATTAGGCGCTCGTGATACATTAAGATTAGAGGCTGGATTGCCATTACATGGTCAAGATTTAACTGAATCAATTACACCATATGAAGGTGGTATCGCTTTTGCAAGTAAACCATTAATTGATGCTGATTTTATTGGTAAATCTGTATTAAAAGATCAAAAAGAAAATGGTGCACCAAGAAGAACAGTGGGATTAGAATTACTTGAAAAAGGAATTGCAAGAACTGGTTATGAAGTTATGGATTTAGATGGAAATATTATTGGAGAAGTAACTTCAGGAACACAGTCTCCATCATCAGGAAAATCAATTGCACTTGCAATGATAAAAAGAGATGAGTTTGAAATGGGTAAAGAGTTGCTTGTTCAAGTTCGTAAGCGTCAATTAAAAGCGAAAATTGTTAAGAAAAATCAAATTGATAAATAATTAAAAAGGGGTGTGCATTGTGAGTCATCGTTATATACCTTTAACTGAAAAAGACAAGCAAGAAATGTTACAAACAATTGGTGCAAAATCTATAGGAGAATTATTCGGTGATGTACCAAGTGACATTTTATTAAATAGAGATTTAAATATTGCTGAAGGCGAAGCGGAAACAACGTTACTTAGAAGATTAAATCGCATTGCAAGCAAGAATATCACTAAAGAAACGCATACATCATTTTTGGGTGCTGGTGTTTATGATCATTACGCGCCATCAGTTGTGGATGCTATGATTTCAAGATCAGAATTTTACACAGCATATACGCCATATCAACCGGAAATTTCTCAAGGTGAATTACAAGCCATTTTTGAGTTCCAAACTTTAATTTGTGAATTAACAGATATGGATGTAGCAAATTCTTCTATGTATGATGGGATGACTAGCTTTGCTGAAGCATGTATTTTAGCATTTAGTCAAACAAAGAAAAATAAAATTGTAGTCTCAAAAGGTTTACATTATCAAGCATTACAAGTACTTCATACTTATGCTAAGACACGCAAGGAATTCGAAGTAGTGGAAATCGATTTAGATGGCACTGTTACAGATTTAAAAAAATTAGAAGCAGCAGTGGATGATGAAACAGCAGCTGTTGCAGTACAATATCCAAACTTCTACGGTTCAATTGAAGATCTTGAAAAGATTCATAGCTTTATTGAAGATAAAAAAGCATTATTTATCGTATATGCAAATCCATTAGCATTGGGATTACTTACACCTCCAGGTTCATTTGGTGCAGATATTGTTGTAGGTGATACTCAGCCATTCGGAATTCCTGCTCAATTCGGTGGGCCACATTGTGGGTATTTTGCAACGACGAAAAAGTTAATGCGTAAAGTGCCAGGTAGATTAGTCGGTCAAACACAAGATGATGAAGGTAATCGTGGCTTTGTATTAACACTACAAGCACGTGAACAACATATTCGACGCGATAAAGCGACATCTAATATTTGTTCTAACCAAGCATTAAATGCTCTAGCGTCATCAATTGCAATGTCAGCACTTGGTAGACAAGGTATCTATGATATTGCAGTTCAAAATATAGAACATGCTAACTATGCTAAACAACAATTTATTAAAAAAGGTTTTGAAGTATTAGATGGTACATCTTTCAATGAGTTTGTAGTCAAATTTGACAAACCAATTCAACAAGTTAACGAGGAATTAGTGAAGTACAATATTATCGGTGGTTTTGATTTAGGTGTTGTTTCAGACGACTTTAAAAATCATATGTTAATAGCTGTAACTGAATTAAGAACAAAAGATGAAATCGATACATTTGTAGAAAAGGCTGGTGAGTTAAATGACTAGTAAATCAAGTCCATTAATTTTTGAAAGATCTCGTGAAGGCAGATATGCATATTCATTACCAAAAAGTGATATTAAAACAAATTCTGTTGAGTCATTGTTAGATGATAAATTTATTCGTAAAAACAAAGCGGAGTTTCCAGAAGTTGCTGAACTAGACTTAGTACGTCATTATACTGAACTTTCAAATAAAAATTTCGGTGTAGATAACGGATTTTATCCATTGGGTTCATGTACGATGAAGTATAACCCTAAAATTAATGAAAAGGTTGCTAGAATACCAGGATTCAGTGAATCACATCCATTACAAGATGAAGACCAAGTACAAGGTTCATTAGAAATTATTTATAGTTTGCAAGAAGAATTAAAAGAAATTACTGGTATGGATGAGGTAACATTACAACCAGCTGCTGGTGCACATGGTGAATGGACTGCATTGATGATATTTAAAGCTTATCATGAGAATAATGGTGAAGGTCATCGTGATGAAGTCATTGTGCCAGATTCTGCGCATGGTACGAATCCAGCCTCAGCTTCATTTGCAGGATTTAAATCAGTTACTGTAAAATCAAACGAACGTGGCGAAGTTGATATTGATGACTTGAAACGTGTTGTAAATGAAAATACAGCAGCTATTATGTTAACTAATCCAAACACTTTAGGTATTTTCGAAAAAAATATTATGGAAATCCGTGAAATCGTCCATAATGCTGGTGGTCTATTATATTATGATGGTGCGAATTTAAACGCTATTATGGACAAAGTTCGCCCAGGAGATATGGGATTTGATGCTGTTCATTTAAACTTGCATAAAACATTTACTGGTCCACATGGTGGTGGCGGTCCTGGTTCAGGTCCAGTCGGTGTAGTAAAAGAACTAGCAAGTTACTTACCAAAGCCAATGGTTATTAAAGATGGCAACAAATTTAAATATGATAATGACATTAAAAATTCTATCGGACGTGTAAAACCATTTTATGGTAACTTTGGTATTTACTTAAGAGCTTATACGTATATTAGAACTATGGGAGCAACTGGACTTAAAGAGGTTTCTGAAGCAGCGGTTCTTAATGCGAATTATATTAAAGCACGTTTATCTGAACACTTTGAAATACCTTATAAACAATATTGTAAACACGAGTTTGTGTTAAGTGGTGTGCGTCAAAAAGAATTTGGTGTACGTACTTTAGACATGGCTAAGCGATTATTAGATTTCGGTGTACATCCACCAACAATCTACTTCCCATTAAATGTTGAAGAAGGTATGATGATTGAACCGACTGAGACAGAGTCTAAAGAAACACTTGATTATTTTATCGATACATTAATTAGTATTGCTGAAGAAGCTAAAAATGATCCTGATAAAGTGTTAGAAGCACCACATACAACTGTGATTGATCGATTAGACGAAGCTACAGCTGCTCGTAAACCAATATTAAAATTTGAAAATCTTAAACAGGAAAAATAAAGTATTAAACACATATTCCGAGAATTATTATTCTAACTTTGTATGAAGATTTAAGGATAATGGTTTCAAAATCAATTGAAAAAGACAATTTCTATTTGAACAAGAAAACTAAACCGAAGTAATAACTCTTAGGGTTTGGTATTATTCTTTCATAGAAATTGTCTTTTCATTTTTTAGATTGCGGTAATTGAATCGTATTGAAAATGAGCTGAACTTTCTTTATTATGCTGAAACTAAGTTTAATGATCAGTGAAGCTAGAGAAATATAGTAACAGACTTTGTTAAAAAATTAAAATCTGAGTATTGTTATTGATGATCAATTAACACTCAGATTTTATTAAATCGTATATTAAATTTACAAAAACTATTTTTTAGACTTTATTTTTCCAGTCCATTTTTTATAGCCGCCTTTTAACATATAGATATCTGTATATCCATTCTTTTTCAAAATACGAGCGGCTCTATAGCTAGCAATCCCATTGGCATCACATAAGTATACCGGTTGGTCTTTTCTTAATCCTTGGAATCGTTGCCTGAACATTGTCATAGGAATATTGCGAGACCCATTAATGTGACCGTAGTCATAGTCAACTTTCTCTCTAACATCGATGACTTGAGCTTTTCTAATCCCATTATGGAATTCATTTTGATCTAATTCTTTAACAGCTCGCTTGTTAAGAATTTGTTGAACAATCATATAAGCAATAATTGCTATAACTAAAATTATTGCGATGTACAAACTAGCACTCATCTTGCATCCTCCCTAATTAAACGATAATATAATTATAAGACTGTTAGGTCAAATTATCAAAATATTTCACTAAAGAATTGCAATTATTATTCATTTAGTTAAATTGATTAATTAGCGAATCAAATATTATACATTTTGCTGATAGGAGTTCTTGAATATGACTGAAACTTGGAATTTTATTAATACAGGAAGTAAAGACCCATATTATAATATGGCAATGGATGAAGCGTTATTAAATTTTGTCTCTAGAGGTGAAATTGATCCAGTTATACGTTTTTACACATGGAATCCTGCAACATTATCAATAGGGTATTTCCAAAGGTTACAAAAGGAAATTGATATAGATAAGGTTAAAGAGAAAGGTTTTGGTCTCGTAAGGCGTCAAACTGGTGGCCGTGGGGTGCTACATGATAAAGAGTTAACTTACAGTGTGATTGTGCCTGAATCGCATCCGAATATGCCTTCTACAGTTACAGAAGCGTACAGAGTGATTTCACAAGGATTATTAGAAGGATTTAAAAACTTAGGATTTGATACTTATTTTGCGGTACCTAAAACGCCTGAAGAGCGTCAAAAATTAAAACAACCTCGAAGTTCAGTGTGTTTTGATGCACCAAGTTGGTATGAGCTAGTTGTTGAAGGCCGTAAGATTGCTGGGAGTGCTCAAACGAGACAAAAGGGCGTAATCCTCCAACACGGTTCGATTTTACAAGATATTGATATTGATGAACTGTTTGATATGTTTATTTATAAAAATGAAAGATTAAAATTAAAAATGAAAGAGGCATTCGTTGAAAAAGCAGTTGCCATCAATGATATTTCAGATAAACACATTACTATTAGTCAAATGGAAGAAGCTTTCGAGAAAGGTTTTAAGAAAGGTTTAAATATAGAATTAAAGCCACTTGAATTAACAGAAGCTCAATTGGCAGAAGTGGAAGAATTAACTGAAAAATATCGTTCAGATGAATGGATGTTTAGAAAGTAGTTTTTAGAATGAAAAATGGAAGCACGTAGACTATTTTACCTACAAGTGCTTCCATTTTTTTATCTATTTTCTTCTTTGATTTCTTTTATACTTACGCATTGCTTTACGGTATTTACGTTGATCTTCAGTTAAAATGAAGAAATAATATATAAGATAAATAATACCAGCTATTACAGCAAAGCTGACTAACATTCTGACGATTGAAAAAATAAAGGCATCTAGATTCATTACTAATCCAATCGCAGCAATAATAAGTACAAGATAAAATATTATATTACGCATTAACAGACTCCTATCATGATTTTGCATTTAAGTTTAATTTTGACAACGCTTGTTGTCCTTTTGTAAGTTGTTTTTTATCTTTATTTTGATAGCCATTTTTAATATCATCAAATGCATGATTCAAATCAGAGTTTAATTTATCGATATTTTTAGACGTTTTTTTATCATCATCACTAAGTGATAAACCATCGATAGCATCTTTGTATGAAGTGTGAGCACTTTGAATATCATTAGAAATTTGATTTAATTTCGATGGAACATTCTTATCGCCTTTGTTTTTACTTACATCTTTCTCAATATCGTTATAGGATTTCAAAGCTTTAGCAACTTTGTCGTAGTATGTTGATGTAACATTCATCAATTTAATTTTCGTATTATTAGATGCAGTTTTTTTACTGTTTTCTTTATCCTTTTCAAGCCCTTTAATTTTAGATTTAGAATCACTAATTTGTTGATTAAGTTCTTGAATATCTAGTTTGAGTTGATGATTATCTTCTCTTAAATCTGTTGTTTTTTCTTCTAATGGTGCTAAATTTTGTGATCCACATCCAGCTAACAATAATGTTGCGCCAACAATTGAAACCAATTTTTTCATTACTATCTCCCTAAAATCAATATCTATTATTTTTTATCCTTATTATGATATTATTTTAATGTATAAAGTTGAAATGCACAAACGTTTCACTAGGAGGTCATAAGATGAGCAGAATAACACAAGTACATCGTATTTTAGAACAAAAACATTTAGATGCAATAATCATACTTTCAGATTACAATAGAAGATATTTGTCAGGATTTACTGGGACTAGCGGTGCGCTAATCATATCTAAAGATAAACAATATTTGATAACAGACTTTAGATATATTGATCAAGCAACTAAGCAGGCGCCAAATTATGAAATTATTAATCGTAAATCTACTATTATTGGTGAGATTAAAGAATTGCTACACCAAGAAAATTTTGAAAATGTAGGTTTTGAGGGGCACCATGTAAGTTATGATACATACCTTGAATTAAATAAAAGCCGTATATCATTAATAAGCATTTCTAATACTGTAGATAAAATTAGAGACGTCAAAGATGCTGACGAAATTGCTTTAATTCAAAAAGCAGCTAATATTGTTGATGAAACATATGAATATATTTTAACTGTTGTAAAAGCAGGTATGACTGAAAAAGAATTAAAGGCAATATTAGAAAGTAAAATGCTAGAATTAGGAGCAGATGGACCATCATTCGATACGATTGTAGCATCTGGTCATAGAGGTGCATTACCACATGGTGTTGCAAGTGATAAAATTATTGAAAAAGGCGACATGATTACATTAGATTTTGGCGCGTATTATAACGGCTATTGTTCAGATATTACTAGAACATTTGCTATTGGAGAACCAGATCCTAAACTGAAAGAAATATATCAAATAGTACTTGAATCTCAAATGAAAGCAATTAATGAGATTAGACCTGGCATGACTGGTGCAGAAGCTGATGCCATTTCAAGAAACTATTTAGAGTCAAAAGGGTATGGAAAAGAATTTGGACATTCACTAGGACATGGTATTGGTTTAGAAATCCATGAAGGGCCAATGCTGGCTCGTACGATACAAGATAAACTTCAAGTTAACAACTGTGTTACAGTAGAACCTGGTGTTTATATAGAAGGTTTGGGCGGTATAAGAATAGAAGATGATATTTTAATTACAGAAAATGGTTGTCAAGTCTTTACTAAATGCACAAAAGACCTTATAGTTTTAACATAAGCGTGTAAAATGAGGAGGAAACTGAATGATTTCGGTTAATGATTTTAAAACAGGTTTAACAATTTCTGTTGATAACGCTATTTGGAAAGTTATAGACTTCCAACATGTAAAGCCTGGTAAAGGTTCAGCATTCGTTCGTTCAAAATTACGTAATTTAAGAACTGGTGCAATTCAAGAGAAAACGTTTAGAGCTGGTGAAAAAGTTGAACCAGCAATGATTGAAAATCGTCGCATGCAATATTTATATGCTGACGGAGATAATCATGTATTTATGGATAATGAAAGCTTTGAACAAACAGAACTTTCAAGTGATTACTTAAAAGAAGAATTGAATTACTTAAAAGAAGGTATGGAAGTACAAATTCAAACATACGAAGGTGAAACTATCGGTGTTGAATTACCTAAAACTGTTGAATTAACAGTAACTGAAACAGAACCTGGTATTAAAGGTGATACTGCAACTGGTGCTACTAAATCGGCAACTGTTGAAACAGGTTATACATTAAATGTACCTTTATTTGTAAACGAAGGTGACGTTTTAATTATCAACACTGGTGATGGAAGCTACATTTCAAGAGGATAATCTCTAATTTGTTAACAAATAGCTTGTATACACTATACTGATTTAACGTAAGATATTCCAAATAAGTCTCATAAAGCTATTGCCTAAAATGATTATAGGTTATATGCTGATATGAGGCTTTTTATTTTTAAAATAATTTTTAAAATATAAAACGAATCGTCTAATTGGTAGTGAAAAAACATAGACATGAGTAAAGGTATATATCTACATATCATATTGTTGAGGATTAAACATAATAGCTAATAAAAATAACATTGATATGTTTAACTGAATGCATAAAATTTTTAATCAAGAGTTAAGATGAGTCAATGTTAAGTAATAAATACACAAGTGTTTTTAATTTAAAATGTGTTTTTATTATAACTTTGGGATAGACTTATAATGTCGCCAGCAATATGAACATGCTTGAATTGAAGAGTTGTCTCAAGTAAAATAGACGGGTAGATGAAAACAAACTGAAGGAGTCAGTAATAATGAACTTTAAAGAAATCAAAGAATTAATTGAAATTCTGGATAAATCAACTTTAACGGAAATCAATATTGAAGATACTAAAGGCAAAGTGACGCTTAAGAAAGAAAAAGAAACTGAGATTATCACGCCACAAATTTCACAAATGCCAGTTGAAGCTGCGGCAATGCCTATGCCTCAAGTACAATCAACTGATAGCAATAAAACTGAAGCTCCAAAGCCAACTTCAGATAATCACAAAACAATTAATGCACCTATGGTAGGTACATTTTACAAATCGCCTTCTCCAGACGAAGAAGCATATGTGCAAGTTGGGGACACTGTTTCAAATGAAACAACAGTGTGTATTTTAGAGGCAATGAAACTATTTAATGAAATTCAAGCAGAAATTTCAGGTGAAATTGTTGAAATCTTAGTAGAAGACGGACAAATGGTAGAGTATGGCCAACCGTTATTTAAGGTGAAATAATGAAAAAGGTTTTAATTGCAAACCGCGGTGAAATCGCAGTTAGGATTATTCGCGCTTGTCGTGATTTAGGCATCCAAACTGTTGCAATCTATTCTGAAGGGGATAAAGATGCGCTACATACTCAAATTGCTGATGAAGCATATTGCGTAGGTCCCACTTTGTCTAAAGATTCATATTTAAATATTCCGAACATCTTATCTATTGCAACTTCTACAGGTTGTGATGGCGTTCATCCGGGTTATGGCTTTTTAGCTGAAAATGCTGACTTTGCAGAATTATGCGAAGCATGCCAATTGAAGTTCATTGGACCAAGTTATCAATCTATCCAAAAAATGGGTATCAAAGATGTTGCTAAGGCAGAAATGATCAAAGCCAATGTTCCAGTTGTTCCTGGTAGTGACGGTTTAATGAAAGACGTCTCAGAAGCTAAGAAAATCGCCCAAAAAATTGGCTATCCGGTCATCATTAAAGCTACTGCTGGCGGTGGCGGAAAAGGTATCCGTGTTGCTCGTGATGAAAAAGAACTTGAAACTGGCTTCCGAATGACAGAACAAGAAGCTCAAACTGCATTTGGTAATGGTGGACTTTATATGGAGAAATTCATCGAAAACTTCCGCCATATTGAAATCCAAATTGTTGGGGACAGCTATGGTAATGTAATTCATTTAGGAGAACGTGATTGTACAATTCAAAGACGTATGCAGAAATTAGTGGAAGAAGCACCTTCCCCAATTTTAGATGATGAAACACGTCGTGAAATGGGAAATGCCGCAGTGCGTGCAGCGAAAGCTGTAAATTATGAAAATGCGGGAACAATTGAGTTTATATATGATTTAAATGATAATAAATTTTATTTTATGGAAATGAATACACGTATTCAAGTAGAACATCCTGTAACTGAAATGGTAACAGGAATTGATTTAGTTAAATTACAATTACAAGTTGCTATGGGTGAAGTGTTACCATATAAACAAGAAGATATTAAATTAACAGGACACGCAATTGAATTTAGAATTAATGCTGAAAATCCTTACAAGAACTTTATGCCATCACCAGGTAAAATTGAGCAATATCTTGCACCAGGTGGATATGGTGTTCGAATAGAGTCAGCATGTTATACTAATTATACGATACCGCCATATTATGATTCGATGGTAGCGAAATTAATCATACATGAACCGACACGAGATGAAGCGATTATGGCTGGCATTCGTGCATTAAGTGAATTTGTGGTTCTTGGTATTGATACAACTATTCCATTCCATATTAAATTATTGAATAACGATATATTTAGAAGCGGTAAATTTAATACAAACTTTTTAGAGCAAAATAGCATTATGAATGATGAAGGTTAATAGGAGGTCAATCCATGGTCAAAGTAACTGATTATCCAAATTCAAAATTAGGTAAAGTAGAAATAGCGCCAGAAGTGCTATCTGTTATTGCAAGTATAGCTACTTCGGAAGTCGAAGGCATCACTGGCCATTTTGCTGAATTAAAAGAAACAAATTTAGAAAAAGTTAGTCGTAAAAATTTAAGCCGTGATTTAAAAATCGAGAGTAAAGAAGATGGCATATATATAGATGTATATTGTGCATTAAAACATGGTGTTAATATTTCAAAAACTGCAAACAAAATTCAAACGTCAATTTTTAATTCAATTTCTAATATGACAGCGATAGAACCTAAGCAAATTAATATTCACATTACACAAATCGTTATTGAAAAGTAATGTCATACCTAATTCAGTAATTAAATAAAGAAAAATACAAACGTTTGAAGGAGTTAAAAATGAGTCGTAAAGAATCCCGAGTGCAAGCTTTTCAAACTTTATTTCAATTAGAAATGAAGGACAGTGATTTAACGATAAATGAAGCGATAAGCTTTATTAAAGACGATAATCCAGATTTAGACTTCGAATTTATTCATTGGCTAGTTTCTGGCGTTAAAGATCACGAACCTGTATTAGACGAGACAATTAGTCCTTATTTAAAAGATTGGACTATTGCACGTTTATTAAAAACGGATCGTATTATTTTAAGAATGGCAACATATGAAATATTACACAGTGATACACCTGCTAAAGTTGTAATGAATGAAGCAGTTGAATTAACAAAACAATTCAGTGATGATGATCATTATAAATTTATAAATGGTGTATTGAGTAATATAAAAAAATAAAATTGAGTGATGTTATATGTCAGATTATTTAAGTGTTTCAGCTTTAACGAAATATATTAAATATAAATTTGATCAAGATCCACATCTCCAATCTGTATTGATTAAAGGTGAGCTTTCAAATTTCAAAAAGCATTCAAGTGGTCATTTATACTTTAATGTGAAAGATAAAGAAAGCGTTATAAGTGCCATGATGTTCAAAGGTAGTGCTTCTAAATTAAACTTCGAACCTAAAGAAGGAGATGAAGTCTTATTAGAAGCACGTGTTTCTGTTTTTGAACGTCGTGGAAACTATCAAATTTATGTAAATAAAATGCAATTAGATGGTATAGGGAACTTATATCAAAAATTAGAAGCATTAAAGAAAAAATTAACTGAAGAAGGTTGTTTTGATAAAGCGAATAAGAAATCAATACCTAAGTTTCCAAAAAAAATTGCAGTTTTAACAGCGAGTACAGGTGCCGCAATTCGAGATATCCATTCAACGATAAATAGTCGTTTCCCATTAGCTGAACAAATACAAATTAGTACTTTGGTTCAAGGTGAAAAAGCAAAGGACGACATTATTGAAAAAATTGAATATGCAGATAGTTTAGGTGTAGATACCATTATTGTAGGTCGAGGCGGTGGATCCATAGAAGATTTATGGAATTTTAACGAAGAAGCTGTCGTCCGTGCAATATATAATTGTAAGACACCGATTATATCAGCAGTAGGTCATGAAACAGACTTTACATTAAGTGATTTTGCTGCAGACATCAGAGCTGCGACTCCAACTCAAGCTGCTGTTATTGCAACACCAGACCAATATGAATTGCTGCAACAAATACAGCAATATCAGTTTACATTGACTCGTTTCATCAAGAAACATTTAGAACAACAACGTAAACATGTTGAACATTTGTCATCGTATTACAAGTTTAAACAACCAACTTTATTGTATGATCAACAGATACAACGTCGAGATGATTTAGAAAAGAGACTGAAACAACAAATTCAGGCAACTTTTGAACAACAGAGACATCGATTAATGCTGTTGCAACAACGCTATAATTTAAAAGCGTTACTAAGTAGTGTTAATCAAGAACAACAAAATAATCTTCAATTGACAAACCAACTTGTTAAATTATTGAATTCTAAGATATTAAGTTATAAAAATGATTTGAAAAATAAAGTAGAAAACTTAAACAATTTAAGTCCAACTAATACAATGTTGCGTGGATATGCAATTGTTAATAAAAAAGACGAAGTCATTACGAGTACTAAAGATTTAACAGAAAATGATCAATTGACGTTAACAATGAAAGATGGCTTAGTAGATGCAAAAGTTACGAAAGTAAGGTGTAATAATGACTAAAGAAACGCAAAGTTTTGAAGAAATGATGCAAGAATTAGAGCAAATTGTTCAAAAATTAGATAATGAAACAGTATCTTTAGAGGAATCATTAGATTTATACCAACGTGGTATGAAACTATCAGCAGCTTGTGACACAACTTTAAAAAATGCCGAAAAAAAGGTGAATGACTTAATAAAAGAAGAAGCTGAGGATGTAAAAAATGACGAATCTACCGATGAATAAATTAATAGATGAAGTCAATAATGAATTATCGGTTGCGATAAATAAATCAGTAATGGATACTCAGCTAGAAGAAAGTATGTTGTATTCATTAAATGCTGGAGGTAAACGCATCCGACCAGTTCTGTTATTACTCACTTTAGATTCACTAAATACCGAGTATGAGTTAGGTATGAAGAGCGCAATTGCACTAGAAATGATTCATACATATTCACTTATTCATGATGACCTACCAGCGATGGATAATGATGATTATCGACGAGGGAAATTAACAAATCATAAAGTATATGGTGAGTGGACTGCGATATTAGCAGGTGATGCTTTATTAACTAAAGCATTTGAACTTATTTCAAGTGATGATAGATTAACTGATGAAGTAAAAATAAAAGTTCTACAACGGCTGTCAATAGCAAGTGGTCATGTTGGAATGGTCGGTGGACAAATGTTAGATATGCAAAGCGAAGGCCAACCAATTGATCTTGAAACTTTGGAAATGATACACAAAACAAAAACAGGTGCACTATTAACTTTTGCGGTTATGAGTGCAGCAGATATCGCTAATGTCGATGATGCAACTAAAGAACATTTAGAAAGTTATAGTTATCATTTAGGTATGATGTTTCAGATTAAAGATGATTTATTAGACTGCTATGGTGATGAAGCGAAGTTAGGTAAAAAAGTGGGCAGCGATCTTGAAAATAATAAAAGTACGTACGTGAGTTTATTAGGAAAAGATGGCGCAGAAGATAAATTGACTTATCATAGAGACGCAGCAGTGTATGAACTAACGCAAATTGATGAACAATTCAATACAAAACACTTATTAGAAATCGTTGATTTATTTTATAGCAGGGATCACTAAAAGCAAATATATCGATTAGCAACAATTGTAAAGTTTGAAATGTCTCAAAAGGCATATTCAACTGACGTTGTTTGTTAATCGATTTTTCTCATGTTGAAACTTAAAATTATGTTGAAGTCTTTCATTTAAAAATAGAATTTTCAATTTCTATACGACAATATTCGCATCTGTGATATCAATGTGATTTTAATTAAATATGTTCAAACAATTGACGCTTATTAAATCTAATAATTAGCAAGTTTATTACACATATATTCATTTTTATACATATTTTAAGCAATTGTTATGCGTAATATGAAAAATATTTATAAATAGATAACCAAGATAGATAAACCATGTTTACCCTTTTTACGTAAAGGTGTTTAGTAGTCGTAAATCAGTGCATGTGTTAAAATAAATGTATAAATATTCGTAATCAGAGGTGTTTACTGTGCCCAAAAAATCGGTTAGGCATATAAAAATTAGAGAAATTATTTCAAATGAACAGATAGAGACACAAGATGAATTAGTTAAACGATTAAACGATTATGATTTAAATGTCACTCAAGCAACTGTTTCTCGTGATATTAAAGAACTACAACTTATTAAAGTACCTATACCTTCAGGTCAATATGTTTATAGTTTACCAAATGATAGAAAATTCCATCCTTTAGAAAAATTGGGACGTTATTTAATGGATTCCTTTGTTAATATAGATGGTACTGATAATTTACTTGTTCTAAAAACATTACCTGGTAATGCACAATCTATTGGAGCTATATTAGACCAAATCAATTGGGAAGAAGTACTAGGCACAATTTGTGGTGATGATACTTGTTTAATTATTTGTCGAAGCAAAGAGGCAAGTGATGAAATCAAGTCAAGAATTTTCAATTTGTTATAAGGATGCGATGAGTTTATGTTACAAACCTTATCAATCAAGCAATTTGCTATTATTGAAGAGTTAGAAATTCAATTTTCTGATGGTTTAACTGTTTTAAGTGGTGAAACGGGTTCAGGTAAGTCAATTATTATAGATGCAATTGGACAATTAATTGGAATGAGAGCTTCATCTGATTTTGTAAGACATGGTGAAAAAAAGGCTGTCATCGAAGGTATATTTGATATTGACGAGAGTAAAGATGCTATACATATATTGAAAAATATGGATATTGATGTAGATGAAGATTTTTTATTAGTTAAACGGGAAATTTTTAGCTCTGGTAAAAGTCTTTGTAAAATTAATAATCAAACAGTTACTTTACAAGATTTACGAAAAGTTATGCAAGAATTATTAGATATTCATGGCCAACATGAAACGCAGTCTTTGTTGAAACAAAAATACCATTTAACATTATTGGATAATTACGCAGAATCACGTTATCAAGATTTGTTGGATAAATATCACCAAACTTTTCAAAATTATAAAGCCAAAAAGCAAGAGTTAGAAGATTTAGAATCAGCAGACCAAGCATTGCTGCAGCGTTTAGATTTAATGAAATTTCAATTAGAAGAATTGTCTGAAGCACACCTAAAAGAAGGTGAAATAGAGCAACTTGAAATTGATATTAAACGCATTCAAAACTCTGAAAAATTAAGCTTAGCACTTAATAACGCACATATGACATTAACGGATGAAAATGCTATCACTGATCGTTTGTATGAACTAAGCAACCATTTGTTAACAATAAACGATATAGTTCCAAACAAATATGACAAATTAAAAGAAGATATTGATCAATTTTATTACATTTTAGAAGATGCAAAACATGAGTTATATGATGAAATGGCTAATACAGAATTCGACGAACAAGTGTTAAACGAGTATGAATCTCGTATGAATTTGCTGAATAATTTAAAACGCAAATATGGAAAAGATATTTCAGAATTAATCTCATATCAAGAAAAACTTAATAATGAAATCAATAAAATTGAAAACTATGAACAAAGTACATCGCAGTTACGAGAAGAAATAAATGCATTGTATAATCAAGTTATAGAGGTTGGACAAGCGCTATCAAAGCAGCGTCGTATAGTCGCTAGGGAGTTAAGAGACCACATTGTATCGGAAATTCAAAACTTACAAATGAAAGATGCAAATCTTGAGATTTCATTTAAAAAATTAGAAGAACCGAATATTGATGGAATCGAATTTGTAGAATTTTTAATCAGTCCTAATAAAGGGGAACCATTAAAAAGTTTAAATAAAATTGCGTCAGGTGGAGAACTTTCTAGAATTATGTTAGCGTTAAAAAGTATTTTTGTTAAATCGAGAGGTCAAACTGCAATTTTATTCGATGAGGTTGACTCAGGTGTATCTGGACAAGCTGCACAAAAAATGGCAGAGAAAATGCGAGATATAGCAGAATATATACAAGTTATTTGTATTTCTCACTTGCCACAAGTTGCATCGATGAGCGACCATCATTTATTAATTTCGAAATCATCAAAAGATGATCGTACAACAACACAAGTTCAAGAGTTAATTGGCGATGATAAAGTAGATGAAATTGCACGAATGATTTCAGGTGCAAGTGTTACTGATTTAACTCGAGAAAATGCAAGAGAAATGATACAACACAATCAAAGACGTAGATAATTTCCAAAGTGTGTTGAATACTCATTTGTGGACTTATTTATGTGCATTCAAACTAAATAGACAATCATGTAAAATAGGTAATTAATGGACATGAAAACTATGTATTAATAAATTTTCAATGGATATATATCATTAGTTAGGAGTAAGAACATGTCAGAGAAACAATATGATTTAGTCGTTCTCGGTGGAGGTACTGCAGGATATGTTGCTGCGATACGTGCGTCTCAATTAGGTAAGAAAGTGGCAATAGTAGAACGACAACTATTAGGAGGTACTTGTCTCCATAAAGGTTGTATTCCTACTAAATCACTGCTTAAGTCAGCAGAAGTATTTCAAACAGTAAAACAGGCAGCAATGTTTGGCGTTGATGTCAAAGATGCTAATGTTAATTTTGAAAATATGTTGGCACGAAAAGAAGACATTATTAATCAAATGTA
The DNA here is from genome assembly GCF_017151845.1 of Staphylococcus sp. EG-SA-17. Classification (NCBI taxonomy): domain Bacteria; kingdom Bacillati; phylum Bacillota; class Bacilli; order Caryophanales; family Staphylococcaceae; genus Staphylococcus; species Staphylococcus sp. EG-SA-17. Next base: position 4,658 of record NZ_JACVZO010000020.1, on the reverse strand, counting down.
TCAAGGTGTAAAGCATTTAATGCAACACAATCACATTGACATTTATAATGGCACGGGACGTATTCTAGGTACATCTATATTTTCACCTCAAAGTGGCACAATTTCTGTCGAATATGAAGATGGTGAATCAGACTTATTACCCAACCAATTTGTATTAATTGCAACTGGTTCTTCGCCTGCAGAGTTGCCATTTTTATCATTTGATCATGATAAAATTTTATCTAGCGATGATATATTATCATTAAAGACGTTACCATCAAGTATTGGTATTATTGGTGGTGGTGTTATCGGAATGGAATTTGCATCATTGATGATAGATTTAGGTGTTGACGTAACAGTTATAGAAGCAGGTGAAAGAATTTTACCAACTGAAAGTAAACAAGCTTCACAACTATTAAAAAAATCATTATCAGCACGTGGTGTTAAATTCTATGAGGGAATAAAACTTTCTGAAAATGATATAAATGTTAACGAAGATGGTGTTACATTTGAAATTTCCTCAGACATAATTAAAGTAGATAAAGTGTTGCTATCGATTGGTAGAAAACCTAACACATCAGATATTGGTTTAAACAACACTAAAATAAAACTTTCAACATCAGGACATATTTTAACGAACGAATTTCAACAAACTGAAGATAAACATATTTATGCAGCTGGTGATTGTATTGGAAAATTACAATTGGCACATGTTGGATCAAAAGAAGGTGTTGTGGCCGTCGATCATATGTTTGAAGGGAACCCAATCCCAGTAAACTATAACATGATGCCTAAGTGTATTTATTCACAACCTGAAATTGCTTCTATCGGTTTAAACATTGAGCAAGCAAAGGCAGAGGGAATGAAAGTTAAAAGTTTTAAAGTACCATTTAAAGCAATTGGTAAAGCAGTGATTGATAGCCATGATGCAAACGAAGGGTATAGCGAAATGGTGATTGATCAATCAACTGAAGAAATTGTGGGTATTAATATGATTGGTCCACATGTAACAGAATTGATTAATGAGGCATCACTGTTACAGTTCATGAATGGCTCGGCATTAGAATTAGGACTAACAACACACGCACATCCTTCCATCTCTGAAGTGTTGATGGAATTAGGATTGAAAGCAGAAAGTAGAGCTATTCACGTATAAATAGGAGGATTTAACATGATTGATTATAAATCATTAGGCCTTAGCGAAGAAGACCTAAAAGTAATATATAAATGGATGGATTTAGGTAGAAAAATAGATGAAAGACTGTGGTTATTGAACCGTGCAGGTAAAATTCCATTTGTTGTAAGTGGTCAAGGACAAGAAGCAACTCAGATTGGGATGGCATACGCATTAGAAGAAGGTGATATTACTGCGCCTTATTATAGAGATCTAGCTTTCGTTACTTATATGGGTATATCAGCGTATGATACGTTTTTATCAGCGTTTGGAAAGAAAGACGATGTTAACTCTGGTGGAAAACAAATGCCATCACACTTTAGTAGTAGAGCTAAGAATATTTTGTCACAAAGTTCACCGGTAGCAACTCAAATACCCCATGCTGTTGGTGCTGCTTTAGCTATAAAAATGGATGGTAAGAAGAAAATTGCAACAGCAACTGTTGGTGAAGGTAGCTCAAACCAAGGTGACTTCCATGAAGGTTTAAACTTCGCGGGTGTACACAAACTTCCTTTTGTATGTGTCATTATAAATAATAAATATGCAATTTCAGTACCTGATTCATTACAATACGCAGCTGAAAAATTATCGGATAGAGCACTTGGTTACGGTATACATGGTGAACAAGTAGATGGTAATGATCCATTAGCAATGTATAAAGCGATGAAAGAAGCAAGAGATCGAGCTATTTCTGATCAAGGTTCAACTTTGATTGAAGCAGTAACAAGTCGTATGACAGCTCATTCATCAGATGATGACGACCAATATCGTACGAAAGAAGAGCGTGAAGCGCTTAAAAAAGCAGACTGCAATGAAAAGTTCAAAAAAGAGTTGCTTTCAGCTGGCATTATCGATGATGCTTGGTTGGCAGAAATAGAAGCGGAGCATAAAGACATCATCAATAAAGCGACAAAGGCTGCTGAAGACGCGCCATATCCAAGTGTCGAAGAAGCCTATGCATTTGTGTACGAAGAAGGGAGTCTTAACTAATGGCTAAATTATCTTATTTAGAGGCGATACGCCAGGCACAAGACTTAGCATTACAACAAAATAAAGATGTGTTTATTCTTGGTGAAGATGTTGGTAGAAAAGGTGGCGTATTTGGTACTACTCAAGGACTGCAACAAAAATATGGTGAAGACAGAGTTATCGATACGCCATTAGCTGAGTCAAATATTGTTGGAACTGCCATTGGTGCAGCTATGGTAGGTAAAAGACCAATTGCAGAAATTCAATTTGCAGATTTTATTTTACCTGCGACAAATCAAATTATTAGTGAAGCTGCGAAAATGCGTTATCGTTCAAATAATGATTGGCAATGCCCATTAACGATTCGTGCACCATTTGGTGGCGGTGTTCACGGAGGACTATATCATTCACAAAGTATTGAAAGTATATTTGCTTCATCACCAGGTTTAACAATTGTTATTCCTTCCACACCGTATGATGCTAAAGGTCTATTATTATCTTCAATTGAATCAAATGATCCTGTTTTATACTTTGAGCATAAAAAAGCTTATCGTTTCTTAAAGGAAGAAGTGCCAGAAGAATATTACACTGTACCTTTAGGAAAAGCAGATGTTAAACGTGAAGGTGAAGATTTAACAGTATTTTGTTATGGATTAATGGTCAATTATTGCTTACAAGCCGCTGATATTTTAGCTGCAGACGGTATCAATGTTGAAGTCGTAGATTTACGAACTGTTTATCCATTAGATAAAGAAACAATTATTGATCGTGCTAAACATACAGGTAAAGTTTTACTTGTAACTGAAGATAATTTAGAAGGTAGCATTATGTCAGAAGTGTCAGCGATTATTGCAGAGCATTGCTTGTTCGATTTAGATGCACCAATCATGCGTTTAGCTGCTCCAGATGTACCATCTATGCCATTTTCTCCTGTATTAGAAAATGAAATTATGATGAATCCAGAAAAAATCTTAAATAAAATGCGTGAATTAGCAGAATTCTAGGGAGGGAAAGTCATGGAAATAACAATGCCTAAGTTAGGTGAGAGTGTTCATGAAGGCACCATTGAACAATGGTTAGTTTCTGTTGGTGATCATATTGATGAATATGAACCATTATGTGAAGTTATTACAGATAAAGTGACAGCTGAAGTCCCTTCCACGATATCAGGAACAATTACAGAAATTTTAGTTGAAGCGGGGCAGACAGTAGCTATTGATACAATTATCTGTAAAATTGAAACTGCTGATGAAAAGACAAATGAAACAACTGAAGAGATACAAGCAAATGTGGATGAGCATACTCAGAAATCTACTAAAAAAGCTAGTGCAACAGTGGAACAGACATCTACTGCTAAACAAAATCAACCACGTAATAATGGTCGCTTTTCACCTGTTGTATTTAAACTCGCTTCAGAGCATGACATTGATTTATCACAAGTTGTAGGTAGTGGATTTGAAGGTCGTGTAACTAAGAAGGATATAATGTCAGTTATTGAAAATGGTGGTACCACAGCTCAATCTGACAAACAAGTTCAAACACAATCAACATCAGTAGATACATCAAGTAACCAATCATCTGAAGACAATAGTGAAAACAGCACAATACCAGTAAATGGTGTGCGTAAAGCAATTGCGCAAAATATGGTTAATAGTGTAACAGAGATTCCACATGCATGGATGATGATTGAAGTAGATGCTACAAATCTTGTGAATACGAGAAATCATTATAAAAACAGCTTTAAAAATAAAGAAGGATATAATCTAACGTTTTTTGCTTTCTTTGTAAAAGCTGTAGCAGATGCTTTAAAAGCATATCCTTTATTAAATAGTAGCTGGCAAGGAAATGAAATTGTCTTACATAAAGACATTAATATTTCAATTGCTGTTGCTGATGAAAATAAATTATACGTACCTGTGATTAAGCATGCAGACGAAAAGTCAATCAAAGGTATAGCTAGAGAAATTAATACTTTAGCAACAAAAGCGCGTAATAAGCAATTGACAGCTGAAGATATGCAGGGCGGTACATTTACGGTAAATAATACTGGTACGTTTGGTTCTGTATCATCAATGGGTATTATAAATCACCCTCAAGCAGCGATTTTACAAGTAGAATCAATCGTTAAAAAGCCAGTAGTAATTAATGATATGATTGCAATTCGTAACATGGTTAATTTATGTATTTCAATTGATCATCGTATTTTAGATGGTTTACAAACAGGTAAATTTATGAATCATATTAAACAGCGTATCGAACAGTATACTTTAGAAAATACAAATATATATTAGTGATAACATAGATGCATCTATCGACAACTTGTTTTATCTTGTTCTTGTCGATGGATGTATTTTTTTGGGCAATAAAATATGTGCAATATATTCAAAAAAAGATAAAGAACAATAATCATGTAAATGGCGGTTATAAAATGTAGGAAAATGGCGAAATGAAAATGCTGTTTTTCCTACATTTTTTCTTTTTTAAATTATATAATCATGTCTTAACTCAATCTTCGATTGGAGGTTATTTGATTGAG
>NZ_JACVZO010000207.1:0-202 GCF_017151845.1 Staphylococcus sp. EG-SA-17 | reverse complement strand
TTTCTTTAGCTTTCACTAAATCTTTAATTTCTTGTAATGCTTGTGCAAGTTGTGCTTTGGCTTGTTCAATTTCTTCTTTAGTCATCGCATTGTTAATGCCATTATGACCTTGTTGCAATATTTGATTTATTCGATCTTTAAGCGCTTGTTTTTCCTTATCTGTTAGATTTGGATTTCGATCAATTTCGTCAATTAATGCTTG
>NZ_JACVZO010000206.1:0-204 GCF_017151845.1 Staphylococcus sp. EG-SA-17 | reverse complement strand
TATCATACTTTTCTTTTTGCGCTCGATATTCAAAGCCACTCAGCACTGTACCCACCATCATACTCATATCATCACCGTTGTCATTACTACGCATTGATCCTTTTTGATGGATGGCATCTTTGTACAAGGGCAAACTTGCATTAAATACAATGCCATGATCATCGCAATGCACATAAACTTCTACACCATCATCTTTACCTACAA
>NZ_JACVZO010000205.1:0-211 GCF_017151845.1 Staphylococcus sp. EG-SA-17 | reverse complement strand
ATTAATGAAGTGCCTTATGTATAAAAATTATAACTTGATCCAACTTACACTACCAATAGAAACTTCTGTTAGAATTCCTCAAATTGATATTTCGCGATATGTTAATGAAATTGTTGAAACGATACCTGATAGCGAATTCGATGAATTCAGACATCATCGTGGTGCAACATCCTATCATCCAAAAATGATGTTAAAAATCATCTTATATGCA
>NZ_JACVZO010000204.1:0-213 GCF_017151845.1 Staphylococcus sp. EG-SA-17 | reverse complement strand
CAGTGAACCCATTAACAGGTGAAAAAGTTGGCGAGGGTCAACCAACAGAAGAGATCACAAAACAACCAGTAGATAAGATTGTAGAATTCGGTGGCGAGAAAATACCGCAAGGTCATAAAGATATCTTCGATCCAAACTTACCAACAGATCAAACGGAAAAAGTACCAGGTAAACCAGGAATTAAGAATCCAGACACAGGAAAAGTGATCGAAG
>NZ_JACVZO010000203.1:0-215 GCF_017151845.1 Staphylococcus sp. EG-SA-17 | reverse complement strand
GTAATTAGTGCCTCTTATGCAGTTGCTCAGTCAACTGTATACCTTTTGACTTTAACTTAAGTTATTAGAGCCTCTTATGCAGTTGCTCAGTCAACTGTATACCTTTTGACTTTAACTTAAGTTATTAGAGCCTCTTATGCAGTTGCGCAGTCAACTGTATACCTTTTGACTTTAACTTAAGTAATTAGAGCCTCTTATGCAGTTGCGCAGTCAAC
>NZ_JACVZO010000202.1:0-214 GCF_017151845.1 Staphylococcus sp. EG-SA-17 | reverse complement strand
AGTCGCTATCTGAGTCTGAGTCGCTATCTGAGTCTGAATCGCTGTCTGAGTCTGAGTCGCTATCTGAGTCTGAATCGCTGTCCGAATCTGAGTCGCTATCTGAGTCTGAGTCGCTGTCTGAATCTGAATCGCTGTCTGAGTCTGAATCGCTATCTGAATCTGAATCGCTATCTGAGTCTGAGTCGCTATCCGAATCTGAATCGCTGTCTGAGTC
>NZ_JACVZO010000201.1:0-214 GCF_017151845.1 Staphylococcus sp. EG-SA-17 | reverse complement strand
CTGAGTCGCTATCTGAGTCTGAGTCGCTGTCTGAATCTGAATCGCTGTCTGAGTCTGAATCGCTATCTGAATCTGAATCGCTATCTGAGTCTGAGTCGCTATCCGAATCTGAATCGCTGTCTGAGTCCGAATCGCTATCTGAATCTGAGTCGCTGTCTGAATCTGAGTCGCTATCTGAATCTGAGTCGCTGTCTGAGTCTGAGTCGCTATCTGA
>NZ_JACVZO010000200.1:0-216 GCF_017151845.1 Staphylococcus sp. EG-SA-17 | reverse complement strand
GCCTCTTATGCAGTTGCTCAGTCAACTGTATACCTTTTGACTTTAACTTAAGTTATTAGAGCCTCTTATGCAGTTGCTCAGTCAACTGTATACCTTTTGACTTTAACTTAAGTTATTAGTGCCTCTTATGCAGTTGCTCAGTCAACTGTATACCTTTTGACTTTAACTTAAGTTATTAGTGCCTCTTATGCAGTTGCGTAGTCAACTGTATACCTT
>NZ_JACVZO010000199.1:0-217 GCF_017151845.1 Staphylococcus sp. EG-SA-17 | reverse complement strand
AGAATCCAGACACAGGAAAAGTGATCGAAGAGCCAGTGGATGATGTGATTAAACACGGACCAAAAACGGGTACACCAGAAACAAAAACAGTAGAGATACCGTTTGAAACAAAACGTGAATTTAATCCGAAGTTACAACCTGGTGAAGAGCGAGTGAAACAAGAAGGACAACCAGGAAGTAAGACAATCACAACACCAATCACAGTGAACCCATTAAC
>NZ_JACVZO010000198.1:0-217 GCF_017151845.1 Staphylococcus sp. EG-SA-17 | reverse complement strand
ATGGTTGTTCTGTTGTACTTTCTTCAGTTGCCTTCTCTTCTGTTGATGGTTGTTCTGTTGTGCTTTCCTTACTTGCTTTCTCTTCTGTTGATGGTTGTTCTGTTGTACTTTCTTCAGTTGCCTTCTCTTCTGTTGATGGTTGTTCTGTTGTGCTTTCCTTACTTGCTTTCTCTTCTGTTGATGGTTGTTCTGTTGTACTTTCTTCAGTTGCCTTCTC